>NZ_JAZNIB010000045.1:0-2822 GCF_045577275.1 Methanobrevibacter sp. | reverse complement strand
GCAAGTTCATGAGTTTGAGTAGTGTAAGTTGCAGTATTTTTTCCTCCACATACTGGACAATCTATTTTCATTTCAGCACTTTTTCCAGTAATTACATCATCCACGTTCATATGATTTTCTCCTTAATTATTTTTTATATTGGGATAATAGCTATTGATAATTATGATGTCTATATGCAATATTTTTAATAGTTATTTTCAAATCTAATTTTTGTTTGTAATGTATATAGATGTAGTTAATTATATTTTAACAATTATCATTTTTTCCAATTTTCATATTTATAATTTTAATATTTCACCATTAAAAGATTTTTTCATATTTCAATTAATTCAAATAATTTTCAAATAATTTTCAAATTAATTTCAAATTAATTTTTAATCATTTATGCTAATATTTATTAATAATAATAGATATATACTTACAATAAGATAAATTCTATAATGTTGGATATTCTAATATTTATTGCATTAGTACTTAATATATATTTTTGAAAAAGTTCAATATTTAAAAAATTTATCAAATTAATATATTTATCAAAATTACACAATTTTTAAAGAGGAGTGATTACTTGTATTCTATAACTTCTGTTGAAGATCTTCAAGAATTGAATCCTTATATTATTATTGGATGTGGGGGTGGAGGAGAAAAATTCTCTAACCTTGAAGGAATTGAAACAGTAGGATTCCTTGATGACAACCCTGCAAAACAAGGAAAACCTTTCTGTGGTCTTGAAGTCGCTTCAAACTTATCAGATTTATTTGAATCTACTGAAGCAAATACTGTAGCAATCATGTTGCCTATTGGTGCTGAAGGAACTGCACTCAAATATGCAGTTCAAGCTTTGGCAAACGGTAAGAATGCAGTTGTTTCATTTAGATCATTATCATTGTCTGAAAATGAATCATTATTGAAATTAGCAGAACAAAATGATGTTTGTATAAAAGAGATTAGTCCAAGATTGGATGTTGTTCGTAAAATTTGTGGTGTAGCACCTGAAAAGTGTTGTGAAGTATTGCCTAAGATATCTTATGAACCTAAGGCTAAAGTGGTCTTTGTAGGCGGAACTTCCCAAGAATGTGGTAAAAGGACTACAACCAAATCCCTCGGTATTGAAGCAGAAAAAAGAGGATTGAAAGCTTCAATTATTTCCACTGATGAAATGGGTTTGGAAAAGCCTACTGCATTTAACTTCAGAGCAGGCAGCTTATCATCTATGGATGTTCCTTCCGCTATACTCAGTTCCATGAAATATGTGGAAGAACATGACAGTCCGGACATAATCTTTATTGAAGGTCAATCAAGCTTGACTGAAGATGGAAATCCTCACCCAAGAGGATTGTCTGCATGTATCTTAATCGGTGCAGATCCAGATGCAGTCATTGTAGGTCACAGACCAAACCACCCATATCGTGAACCAAGAGGTATCGATTATGAGGTAAAGGCTATTGAAGCGGTTGTGCCTACCACTAAAGTTGTCGGTTTATCCATAAATATGAGAAATGCAGATGACGACATGACTTTAGAAAGCTTTGAAGAGAAATATGGTTTACCTGCAGCAGATATGTATGCTGGTGGAGCAGGTAAATTATTAGATGCTATTTTAGAATATTTAGATAAAAATTAAGTTTTTTATTTAATTATTTCTTTTTTTCTTTTTTTATTTCATTAATTATTTCTAATTTTTTCTATTTTTTTCTAATTTTTATTAACTATAATGATTTTTTAAACTTTTTTCAAATTTCAATTTCTTATTAAAAAATAATAAGTTTTATAACTATTAAAAAATATATATTTTAACATAACAAAAGTTTGATTTATTAAACTTTTAAATAATTATTAATAAAATAATAAAATTAGTTAAATTTTTTTAATATTTTAACAATTAATATAAATTTTATTTAAACAATTTTTCTTATAAAAATAAGGGAAGATCAAAATGAGTTTTACTGATAATTTAAAGAAAAGCCTTGGTTTTGAAGAAGATGACTTTGGCAGTGCATATGGCGTAGGCGATTATGGAGACGATATTGGTTTTATGGATGATGAAGATGAATTCACTTCCATCTCTCCAGAACAAACTTTTTATGAAATCATTTTAATCAGACCAAAATCTGTTGATGATATGGATTATGTTTTCGACCAAATCGTTGAAGAAAACAATCCTGTAATTCTTGATTTAAAATTCCTTGAAAAACAAGGAGAAAGAGAATTCAGACAAGCTGGAGAAATCTTAAAGCTTTTAAGAAGCCAATATGGTGCTGAAGCAATTTTACTTTCTCAAGCTGAAGATAAAAATTTAATTATTGTAACTCCGTCCAGAGTTAAATTAGTTAGAAAAGAATAATTAGGTTAATACTCATATTGTTCCTATTCTCTTTTCTTTTTCTATTTTTTTTTAATTTTTTTATATAATCTATTTCTTTTTTTAGTCAATTTTATGATTATTAAGGTATTTTTTGTTTTTTAGGGGATAAATTATGACACATGTGGATAAGGCATTAAATTTATTTGGATTGAAATTCAATTGTGCTCAAGCCGTCTTTGCAAGTTTTTCACAAGAATTAGGGCTTGATGAAAAGCAGGCTCTCAAGATTGGAGGATGCTTTGGAAGCGGTATGCGTAAGGGTGAAGTTTGCGGAGCATGCTCTGGAGCATTGATGGTTTTAGGATTAAAATATGGTCAATCTGAGATTGGCGATTCAGAAAGCAAAATTAAATCAGATGATGTATGCGTCAAATTCTTGGAAGAATTTGCAGACAGAAACGGTTCCTATATCTGTAATGAGCTCTTAAATTGTGATGTAAGAACTAAAGAAGGAGTG
>NZ_JAZNIB010000044.1:0-4021 GCF_045577275.1 Methanobrevibacter sp. | reverse complement strand
TATGGATTGTCAAGAGAGGAATACAGAAACAACATGACAAATGAGGAAATAGCAGAAGCTATGGCTGAGTTTGCTGAGGAAAGCTTAGAAGAGGACCCTAACGATTTGATTTATATGAATAACTCATCATTAGACTATGACTTGACTGATCAGTTGGAAAATATAACTGCAAAAGTCTTGATTATAGCTATTAATCAGGACCAATACTTCCCGCCAAATCTTGATGCAATTCCAATGAGTGAAATGATTAAGGACAATAAGTTGCTTATTTTTGACTCTTGCATGGGTCATGTAGGTTCAAATGAATTGTTTAAGATAAAAGATGATTTGGAAGAATTCATTAGAGAATTTAGGGATAATTAATTTTATTTATTCATTTAATTTTTATTTTAAAGGTGTTACGATGGAAATAACTTACAAAGATATTCATGATTTTAAGGAAGATGATTTAAAAGACCTGTTCTTATCAGTTGATTGGTCTTCTGGTCATTTTCCAGACAAGCTTGTAATTGCCATGAAAAACTTTGAAACAGTCTGTTCTGCATGGGATGGAGATAAATTGGTCGGCATGGTTTGTGCAATGGATGATGGAATAATGACTGCATATGTTCATTATGTTCTTATCAGACCTGATTACCAAGGAATGGGAATTGGAAAGGAAATGATGAAAAGAGTGACTGATAAGTATAAGGACTATTTACGTATCGTTGTTGTTTCCTATAATGATGAAATTGAGTTCTATGAGCATTGCGGATTTGAAAAGGCTGATGATGCAAGTCCAATGTTCATTACAGATTTATGGACTTGATATTTTTTAGAAAAATATTAAAATTTTAAAATCAATATTTTTATTTAATGATTATAAGAGATTAAAGGGATTAATATGTTAAGCGTTAAAGTTGAAGATTATGGCGAAACTGAAGATCAAATGCACTATGTAACCTATAGGGTGTCTGATTTAAGTGAAAAGGAATTGGATTTTTTATTGAATAATTTGGAAGGGGAAACCGTTGTAGAAGATGGTGATTTGCTCTTAAACATATTCTATTCCAGAAAATTCTTCCCATTTGCTTCAGATGATGCTCATTTTAAGCTTGAGGACTTTATAAAAAGAGAAGAAATCGAAATGACCTATTTTATTGCAAGCTTTTTAGAAGATATGAAATAAATTAATTAATTATTTAAAACTATTAATGAGCACATTTTAAAAGATTAACTGAGGATTATAAAAATGAAAAATGACTTATTTGAATTGACAGCATCCAGAAGATCTATCCGTAAATATGATGGTGAGCCTATAGATGATGAAATTTTAGATGAAATCATGAAGGTTGCTCTTACAGCACCTTGTTCATTTGGCCATCGTCCTGTAGAATTTGTTGTTGTAAAAGACCCTGACACTATAGTAGAATTGGCTGCATGTAAAAGCTTAGGTGGAAGCCAGATCATTGGTGCAAGTGCAGTGGTTGTAGTTATGGTTAATCTTAATCGTGGAGAGTTTTGGATAGAGGATGGTGCAATCGCTTCTTCATATATTCTTCTTGCTGTAGAACAGTATGGTCTTGGAGCTTGTTGGGTCCATATACGAAATAGAAGGGGTAAGAGAAAATCTTCAGATGAGGAAATTCGTGAACTCTTGGATATTCCTGATGATTATGCTGTTTTGAACCTTGTAGCTATTGGCGGCAAAGGTGAATTCAAGCAAGGATACACAGAAGAAGACTTTGATAAAAGCAAGATTCATTTTGAAAAGTATTGATTCTAAGAATCTTAAATAAAAAAAGAGTCGTTAAAACGATATTTTAACTATTTTTAAAAGTTTATAAAAAAAGAAAAGGATAAAAAGAAATTTTCTTTTTATCTTAATTGATTATATTCACTATTTTTATTTGGATGCTTCAAGCATTCTTTCAACAGCAGCGATTGACTTTTTAGCTATGTCTTCTGGAACGATGACTTTAGGTTCCTCATTGATTAGACAATCTCTGACTTTTTCCAATGTGTGAAGTTTCATGGTTCCGCAGATAGCCCCTTCAAGCAATGGGTAGTAGGTTTTGTCTGGACACTCTGATTTGAGTCTTGTAATCATGTCAACTTCAGTTCCAATGACAAATTCCTTATTAGGACTGTTCTTTACATGAGCTAGCATTCCACCAGTACTTAAGACATAATCTGCAAGTTCCTGAACCTCTTTGTTGGATTCAGGGTGAATTAAGATGTCTACACCAGGATATTTTTTCCTTGCATCTTCAATGTCCTCTTTGTGGAATAACTTGTGAACATAACAGTGTCCATCCCCTGGAATAGGGATGATCTTTTTGTCAGTGAAAGGCTGTACGAATTCTCCAAGGTTGGTATCTGGTCCAAAGAGAATGGTGTCCTGTTCTATGCTGGCTACAACCTTTTTAACATTTCCTGAAGTACAGAGAATATCTGATTCCGCTTTTGCTTCACCAAGGCTGTTTACATATAAGCAAACTGCAGCGTCAGGATATTTTGCTTTTGCTTCTCTAACTTGCTCTCCAGTAAGCATGTGTGCCATAGGACATTCTGCATCAATGTCTGGGATTAGAACTTTTTTATCAGGGTTTAGCATATATGCAGTTTCTGCCATAAAGTCCACTCCGCAGAAGACAATGATGTCCCTGTCTTCCACTTCTGCAGCCTTATTACATAATTCTAAAGAATCACCAAGGAAATCAGCTATTTCCTGGATTTCTTTTGGTTGGTAGTTATGTGCGAGAATAATCGCATTCTTTTCTTCTTTCAATTGAATAATTTCTTTCTGTAATTCATTTGTCATTATTATTCCCCTTTTTTCAACATATAGTAAGTATATATTTATAGTTATATTATCTTTTAGTTTCTTAACATAAAAAATTAACTATTGTTATTATAATACATTGGATTGTTTCTTCTATATTCATCTGCCAATCGGTTAATATTCTCCTGGATTCTTATTTTTCCACAGTCTATGTATTTGTATTTTGTAATCCAATAGCTCACTTCAACCTTAGGTCCCCATTCACTGTAATCTTTAGAAAGGAATGTGGTCTTATCGTTGATTACCCAATCATAGGAGTACATTATATCGTCAAGGTCCTTTTTGAACTCGTCCAAATTCATTCCATGAGGCAATACTGCTATTATTCTTAATCTGTGGTCTTCATTTGGCTTGAATAGTTGATAAGTGGTTTTGGATAAGGCTGAGTTTGGAATAGTTATCTCATAATTGTCCTGATTGATTAGGGTTGTGTTTCTCAAACCCACCTTTTTGACGGTTCCTTTAAATCCATCAACTTCAATGACCTCCCCAATCCTAATTTTATTGTCTCCAATGACAAAAATTCCTGAAATAAAGTTTGAAACAATGTCTTGGGATGCAATACCTATTACAATACCTACAACTCCTAAACTGATTACAATACTTTCCAGATTGATTCCCAAAACATTCAATATCCATGCGAAGGCTGCAATGATAACTACATATTTAACGATGTCCTTCAATAAATAATGAGCAGTGACATCAAACTCAAATAGTTCTTCTATTTTGCTTAGGAATCGATCACTTAGTCTTATGATAATAATTCCACCAATTATTATAAGCAGAATGTAAATAAGATTATTAATGGCCATATGGTGCTCTATTATTCCTACTATATTAGAAACATAACTCATTTTTCCACCTTTATCGTTTTAATTAAAGCATTTCATTGTTTATTCAAAATTATTCATTGTTTACGGTTAGAATATTCCTAAAGTTAATAGTTGTTTTATCTTTTCCGATATTTATTTCTGTAAAGTCATTGGCCACAACAGTATTTTCAAATATCTCTTTTGCCTCATCCTTGATGTTTAAGTCAGTAGTGTATCTTGTGCTTATGTGGGTCAGTACCAATAGTTTTACATTTGCCTCTTTAGCTATTTCTGCAGCTTCCTTTGATGTGGAATGGCAATTTTCAATTGCCTTGTCCTTGTCTGCATCTTCGTAAGTTGCTTCATGAATCAAAACATCGCTGTC
>NZ_JAZNIB010000043.1:0-4042 GCF_045577275.1 Methanobrevibacter sp. | reverse complement strand
TATACAAAAAAATAATCCCTCTAAACTATTTAATAAAGTTTTAATAATGGGATTAATAAATATATTTTATAATAATAAGTTAATTAATAATTGAATCATTGTTTATTTTTTTATATTCCTATTAATTAATGAAATTATTAATTCTCTAGTTTATTGTGTGATATCATGAGTGAAAATGATAGTGATATGATTTATGGCTTATGGGATAAACCACCTGCTGTGGAATTGATCTTATTATCCCTTCAACGTTTATGTGCTATTTTTGGTGCTACAATCTTAGTACCGATTGTAGTTAACACCACTGTTGGCGAACCTGTGCTGTCTGTTCCTGTTGCTTTGATTGCTTCTGGGATAGGTACACTTATTTACGTAATTGCTACACGGAATAGAAGTCCTGTATATCTGGGAAGTTCATTTGCTTTTATTGCTCCTATGATTGCAGGATATGCAATAGGCGGAAAGTCTAGTATATTCTCCGCTTTGATGGTTGTCGGATTGGTATATGTGGCAATTGCATTTATTATCAGAATAACCGGTAATGAATGGATCAATAAGCTATTGCCTCCAGTCATTGTAGGTCCAATGATTATGGTAATCGGTTTATGCTTAGCTCCTACTGCAATTCAGGAAATTGGTCTTGACCAAGCTGTTATTCCAATGAATAATCTTATTGTTGCACTTGTTGCATTCTTGACAACTGCTATTATAGCTATTCGTGGTAGAGGAATGCTGAAGGTTATTCCTTTCTTGATTGGTATTATAGTATCCTATATTGTAGCAGCTTGCTTAGGTATGGTTGACTTCTCAGGATTCTATGCAGCTAGTCTATTTGAAATTCCTGACTTCTACTTGCCATTTGTAAACTACAGCTTTAATCCTGCTGCTCTCTTGACAATCGTTCCAATTGCTCTTGTAACAATGGTAGAGCATGTAGGGGACCATAAGGTATTGGGGGAAATCATTGGCCGTGACTTGATTTCAGATCCTGGATTGAACAAAACCCTTCTTGGTGACGGTCTTGCTACCTTCTTTGCAGCATTCATTGGTGGTCCTGCAAACACCACTTACGGAGAAAACACTTCTGTAGTTGGTTTAACAAGAGTGGCATCCATTTATGTAATTGGTTTGACTGCACTCTTTGCAATCTTATTTGCATTCTCAGGACATTTAACTGCACTTCTTGCAGCTATGCCTAACCCTGTAATTGGTGGTGTAGCTATTCTTCTTTACGGATTCATTGCAGTTAATGGGGTAAAGCTCTTGATTCAAGAGGAAGTAAACTTCAACAACAACAAAAACATTGTAGTGGCAGCAACAATGTTGGTTTTAGGTTTAGGTGGAGCTACCTTATCCATTGCTCAAGGTGACTTATCCGTATCCATTTCTGGTATGGCTCTTGCAGCTATTACTGGTGTAGTTCTAAACTTATTGATTCCAGAAAGAAAAGATGATGAGGAATATACAGAGATTCACTAATCTCTTCTATTCTTTTTTCTAATTGTCATCTTATTTCTTTTCTTTTTTAATTTTATTACTTTTCTATTACTTTTCTATTACTTTTCTAATACTTTTCTATCATTTTCTTATTTTCCCTAATTTTCATTTTTAAATCTTTTTTCTTATTTTTCCTGTTTTTGTAATTGCAATTAATGAAAATTTAATTTAAAATAATAATCTATTTAACTTAATTATGTCAATATATATTATTAAGAAAATTAATCTTTTTAAGGAGATAAAATATGAATGAATATGTTTTAAACCATCCATTAATTACTCATAAATTAGCTATTTTAAGAGATGAAACTACAAGCACTAAGAAGTTTAGGGAAGTAGTAACAGAAATAGCAGCCTTATTATGTTATGAAGCTACCAGAGATGCTAGACTTGAAGAAGTGGAAATAGAAACTCCTATAGCTAAAATGAAAACTGGTAAGGTTCGTGAAGACAATTATGCTGTTATCCCAATCTTAAGGGCAGGTTTAGGTATGGTTCATGGTATCATTGATGTAATGCCTAATGCTAAAGTAGGTCATATTGGTCTTTATCGTGATGAAGATTCCTACTTGCCTGTTGAATATTATTATAAGGTTCCTGAAAAGATTGAAGATAAGATTGCAATGATTGTTGATCCTATGCTTGCAACTGGAGGAAGTGTTCTTGCAACTATTGAAAAGCTTAAGGAAGATGGTGTTCAACATATAAAATTCTTATGCATAGTTGCGGCACCTGAAGGAATTGAGGTTATCGAATCCAACCATCCGGATGTTCAGATTTACTGTGCAGTGGTGGATAAGGGATTGAATGCAAACAAATACATCACTCCAGGTCTTGGTGATGCAGGAGACAGGATATTTGGTACAAAATAGATTTAATCTTTTATTTTTTATTTTTTGATTAAATATTTTATTCATATCTTTTTTTCTTTTTAATTAATTTTTATTTCTTTTTTTTATAGATGATATTTTATTAAATATTATTTTCATTGATTTTCATTAATTTTCATTGATTTTGCATTGTTTTTTATAGTAAACTTTATTATATAATAAATCTAAAGTTTATTTATAAGATATTAAAAATATCAAAAAGATGAAATTTCTATTAATATTCAATATTTTTAAGATTTTTCACAAATTTTTAATTTAAAACAATTATATTTATAAATTATTTATTATGGTGAAATTATGAGTGAAGTATATAAAACATTCACATCCGAATCAGTAACCCAAGGGCATCCTGATAAAGTTGCAGACATTATATCCGATGCAATTCTAGATGCATATATGGAACAGGATCCTCATGCTCACGTAGCATGTGAAACTAGTGTTACAACTGATTTTTGTCTAGTGTTTGGTGAAGTTACATCAACTGCAAACATCACTAGAGCAGATATTGAAAAAATCATTAGGGACACTATTATTGAAATTGGATATGACAATCCAGAATTAAAATTTGATGGTCATAATTGTGAAGTAGTTAGTTTACTCCATGCTCAATCTCCAGACATTAAACAAGGAGTTGACCGTGAAGGTGAAGAAAGTGGAGCTGGAGACCAAGGTATGATGTTTGGTTTTGCAACTAATGAAACCGACTCATTGATGCCTTTCCCAATTGATTTAGCACGCAAGCTTACAAATAAATTAACACAATTAAGAGAATCCGGAGAAATCCCATATTTAAGACCTGATGGTAAGGCACAAGTCTCTGTAAACTATGATAAGGAAGGAAATCCAATATCTTTAGATGCAATTGTTCTTTCCACCCAACATGATGAGACTATGTCACACAATCAAGAGCAGCTTAAAGCGGATATTCGTGAAAAGCTCTTCAAGGCAGTTATCCCACAAGAATTGATGACACCAAACACCAAAGAGCACATCAATCCAACTGGTGTATTCGAAATCGGAGGTCCTCATGGTGATGCAGGATTAACCGGTCGTAAGATCATTGTAGACACCTACGGAGGATATGCAAGACATGGTGGTGGAGCATTTTCAGGTAAGGACTGCACTAAAGTGGATAGAAGTGCATGTTACATGGCAAGATACATTGCTAAGAATATTGTAGCAAGTGGCCTTGCAGAAAAATGTGAAATTCAAGTCTCTTATGCAATCGGTGTTGCTGAACCGACTTCCGTAATGGTTGACACTTTCGGAACTGGTGTGGAAACCACTAAAAGCATGGAAGAGATTGTCCGTGAAAACTTTAAGTTAACTCCTGATGGAATCATCGAAACCTTAAACTTAAGATCCACCAAATATAAACAAACAGCTAAATACGGTCACTTTGGTGTTGAAGGTCTTCCATGGGAAGAAACCGATAAAGTTGAAGACTTGAAAAAATATATTGCATAATTAATTTAAAGCATATTTTGCAAATTTATTGAGACTTCATCCAATTGAAGTTTCAACTCTTTTTATTTTAACTTTTTACTATTTTTAGCATTATTTTCTTAGTTTTTAATTAATTTTACTGTTTTTTAGCACAATTTTATTCATTTTTTGATTAATATCCTCTTATTTTTTATATAAACATATCATTTCAA
>NZ_JAZNIB010000042.1:0-5562 GCF_045577275.1 Methanobrevibacter sp. | reverse complement strand
AAGAACACCATATAAATTATATATAATTATAAAAAAATTTCATTTTTATAATATTGTTATAAACACTATTATTTATCATGATTATTTATTATAAATCTTTTTATATTTTTCATGGAAAATTAATCAAAAATTTCAATATGGAAAAAATAGTAATAAAAAATTTGTTAAAAATAATAAAAATTAGTGGAAAGAACTTAAAAAATCAATGAAAAATATGATTTTGTTTGGAAACAATAAAACGAACATGAGGATTAAGATTATGAATAAAACCATTCCAAATTTCTTATGATATTCCCTATCTGAAAATGGGCTGAATGCCTTCACTCCTGATGGTGTAAATGAATCCAAAATTATATGGCTGCACAAGCCTAAAAAGATTGAAAATACAAGCAATGTAAGATTGATTTTTAAAGGGGAAATGAATCCAATATTGATGGAAATGAGCAATACAGCAATAGCTATCAAAAATATTGGATATAATCTTTTATTGAGAAACAAAAGTCCTAAGGAAATGATCACCATCAATAGAATCATCAAATTTATTGGATTGGTGAAATCCAAATCATATGAGGACAATCCTATCCCAAAAAACAGGAATAATGAAATGAAAAGAGTCAATATGAATACTCCTAAAATAGAATGAGTAAATCCCCTATGGCTAGAAAGCAAAAAAATGCCTCCTAAAAAAATAATTACCAACCCTAAGTAGTAAGGAAGTCCCAGGAAATATAAGAACAATGACATCACAGCTCCAAGAGCAATCATGCTAAGTACATGATTCCTTTTGAAGTCATGGTCAAAGTCTGGAATATTTGCTGAGATTACTGCTAATGCAATAGCCAAAGGATCATAAAACATTAATAGAGAAAGAATAAATGCAAATATCGTATGGCCTTTATAAGAGGAAATACTAACACATCCTATTTAAATTAACACACTTATTATAAAAACACTCCAAACAAGCATGTTCAAATAGATATTTGATTTTAAGTAGATATAAAGTAAATGAGAGCATTTGAGAAGTAATGAGATTTATTTTTTTAATCGATTATGCCAAAATACTCTAAAAATGCAATCATCTGCAAATAAGACCTTTCGCATATCTTTTCATTTGCATATCCGATGGCTGACAAGACTTCACAGGTTACTGAAGGAATCTGTGCCAAATTAGACTCATCCTCCAAAGCTCCCTTAAATGGAATCCCTGCTACAGGATAGATTATCTTTTCAGAACCTACCTTTTTGGAAATATAATCTGCAATGAAAAAGCTTGCATCACATGGTTTTTGAGTGCAGAATACTCCTTCCTTACCAGGATTTGAATTAGGTGCAGATGAATGAAAATCCCCAATGGCTGAAACATTCAATTCCTTTGCCTTCTTTAAGATAGTGTTTGTAATTGAATTAGGCAAATGTGTGGATCTGTTTAAGTCAATTCCATCAAAGTATCTTGAATTGTCCATAGTGCTTTTTGGGGAAGCGAATGGGATAATGTAAAGGGTTCCATTCAAGTCCAAATCAAAGACCTTATCAATTAACTTTAAAGCGGCAATCTGAGGCGCCAATTCATTTCCATGAACTCCTGCAACAAGCATCAGATTAGGATAGGCATCACCAATCTTAATCATAGGAGTTCCCTTTATGGCTTGATTTAAAATGAATTTGGAATTGTCTGATAAATCAATGTTGTTGAAAATATTTCTGTTTGCAGAGATAAAGCCTCCGCTTTCCTTAGAAATAATCTCCACTTCCAAATTGTTTTTATTTAAATCATCCATCAAATCACCTTTTAAAAAAATAGAATTTAAAGTTTTTAACTTAGAAAAACTTGTACTAAACGCTATAAAAGTTTACAGTAATTTATTTATTCTTTATTTTATTTAAACTTAAAATTATATATTATAAAAGACAAAAAATATAATGTTATATTAATTAACAAAAGATTTTTAACTAAACTTTTTATAAAAATTAACAATTATTGAATAATATAAGTGATTATTATGGAAAAAGTCGTTCTTGCATTCAGTGGAGGATTAGACACCACTGTATGTGTTAAATTATTGGAAGAGGAATATAATTATGAAGTAATTACTGCATGTGTTGATGTTGGTCAACCCCCTGAAGAATTGGAAAAATCCCAAAATTCTGCAGATAAAATCAACACTGGAAAACATTACATCATAGATGCTAAAGATGAATTTGCAAATGAATACATTGCAAGAGGAATCAAGGCAAATGCAGAATATGAAGGATACCCATTAAGCACTGCACTTGCAAGACCTTTAATTGCAATGAAAATCATTGAAATTGCAGAAAAAGAAGGTGCAACTGCAATTGCACATGGATGTACCGGAAAAGGAAATGACCAATTCAGATTCGAGGCTATCATCAGATCCATGTCTGACTTTAAAATCATTGCTCCAATCAGAGAAATGAACTTGACAAGAACTGAAGAAGTGGCTTATGCAAAAGAGCATGGCCTCAACTTAGCCTATGATAAAATCTACAGTATTGATGAAAACCTTTGGGGAAGAGCTATCGAAGGGGACGTGCTTGAAGACCCTGCAAATGAACCTCCTGAAGAAATCTATGAATGGACCAAATCTGCTGAAGATGCTAAAGACACTCCTACAAAAGTAAGCATTGAATTTGAAGAAGGAGTTCCTGTAGCTATCAACGGAGAAATGATGGGACTTGTAGACCTTATCAACAAGGCAAATGAAATTGCTGGTGAAAACGGTGTAGGTAGAGTTGACATCATCGAAAACAGAATGATTGGTCTTAAAAGTAGGGAAACCTATGAAGTTCCAGGTGCTAAATTATTGATTGCTGCTCACAAGGCTTTAGAGCAATTGGTATTGACTGTAAATGAATTAAGATTTGCAGATTATATGAGCACATTATATGCTGACTTAGTTTACGAAGCATTATGGCAAGAGCCTTTAAGAGAAGACCTCGACCAAGCTTTCGACCATATGCAAAGAAGAGTTAGCGGTGAAGTTGTAATGAAATTATTCAAAGGTTCCATTCAACCATTAAGCAGAAAATCACCTTTCAGCTTACACAGCATTGAACAAATCACCTTTGAAGATAAAGAAACCGATCAAAGAGAAATCGAAGGTATGATCAAGTACCACGGTCTCCAAGCTGCTAACTATCAAAAATTAAATAGATAATTTATTTTATCTATTTTATTTCTTTTTTTTAATTTTTTTAAAACTTAATTTACCAAAGTAACAGTTTTTTCTATAAACAAAAATAATCTATTTTTTCAAATACTTAAAAATAATTTAATAAATTAGCAAAATAATGCATAAGCTATAAATTTTCCAATTTACAAAAGAATTCAAAACAACAAATATGCAAAAAGTTTATAAATAAAAAAAAATAAATAATAATCCGAGAATAATATGTACTCAATTACATATCACCCCCTTTACATATGTTTTTTTTAAAAATTAAACCTTTGCATATTATTCTCGCCTTTTTTAAATCTATTTTTCATTATTTTTAAAATTTAAGCTAAATACCCTGTTTTTTTAAAAAAAAAGAATACTTATATTAATTAAGTATTTTATTGAGATATTTATAATTAGGATTAGTTTTCTAAACTAAATTCAAGTGAATTTCCAACCAATTCGATTTTTTCCAAGGTGTTTCCTGTTTTATAGACGAGAATTTCTACACCTTCATCGTATGCCTTATTCAAAGTACGGGAAAATTCAGGATCATTTTCCCAATTAGGTCTGAAGCTGTTTCCATTCGGATGTTCGATTAGGAAAAATACAACTGAACGGATCCCCTCTTTTTTTAATAAAATTAGTTCTTCCAAATGTTTTCTGCCTCTTTCAGTAGGGGCATCAGGAAACTGAGCAATTCCATCCTTGATTAAGGTTACTGATTTCACTTCAACATATGTTTCATCAATTGGATTATTATTGCTGTCTAGATTAGCCAAATAAATGTCAATTCTTGAATTGCCAATTGTCTTTTCAGATTCCACAATATCATAGCCAGACAATTCCTTAACTTTTTTATTCAAAATAGCATCAATGACAATCTTGCTGGCTTCTTGTGAATACATGGCAACAAGTGCACCATTATTCTCAATTAAATACAAGGAATACTTTGTTTTCCTATTTGGATTATCGCTTGGCTTAAGATAAACGGTTGTACCATCAATCAATAGCTCTTTGCATCTGCCTGTATTTGGCAAGTGGGCTTTCACTATCTCCCCATTTATTTCAACTTCTGCAATGAATCTATTTGCCCTATTTCTAAAAATAGCTTTCACTAAATCAGTCAATTAAATCACTCGAAAAAAATAAAATTAAAATGAATAAAAAGATTAATAATTTTTCAATCTAATCATTCAAAAAACAAAATTAATATAAATAAAAAATTATTGATTATTCAATCAGACCACTCATAACTGCACCTAAATACTGAGTCAAATCCTGTGCACCGAATCCATATCCTTGAGCTTCATAAGCCAAATCTCCTGCTTTCCCATTGAGGTATGGAGCAAGCAATGCTGCATCAAAACTGTTTAATCCTTGAGAAAGTAAGCTTAAGCAAATTCCTGCCAATGCATCTCCTGTTCCACCAACAGTCATTCCAGGATTTCCTGTTCTATTGATCTTCAATCTATTACCATTGAATATGAAATCATATTTTCCTTTGAGGATAACGGAACCATTAATGCTTTTGGTGATCTTATGAATGGAATCAATCTTATCGTTAACCTTTCTAAAGTCCAAATTCTCCTTATCATCCAATTTAGCAAATTTCTCCAAATTATCCAAATCCTCTTTTGAAGCGTTCTTAAAGAATGACTTGAATTCAGACAAATGCGGTGTGATTATCAAATCCTCTTTTTTGGAAACAAGACTTAAATCAACCAATTTCAATGCATCTGCATCCAATACCAATGGCTTGTCAATTTTCATTGCAAGTACATTGAATAATTTGCCTGTCTCTTCCATTTGACTTGAACCAGGACCTAATAGGACAGCATCAACCTTGGATGCAAGTTCCAAAATATCATCCAAATCTTCAAGTGACAAGTAATCTCCTTTTGCTTCTTGGACAATAAAGTCTTCAGAAAATGACTTGATTGCTAAAGCAGCATTCTTTGGAGTGTAAATGTATGTTAAGTCAACTCCTGTTGCAATAGCTGCCTTAGCTGAAATTGCAGGAGCACCATAATAATCCTTGCTTCCTCCTACAATCAAGACTTTACCATTATTTCCTTTATGGGAATCATTTTTTCTATTCTTTAATCTTAATAAATCTCCGCCTTCAACAAATAATTCTGCTTCAATTGGAATTCCAATATCACAGGTGATTACTCCACCTGTCTTTTCCTCACCGGCTAATTTGACACCAGTCTTGATTTTATGAAAACTTACAGTATAATCAGCTTCAACAGCAATGTCTGATATCTCTCCAGTTAATGGATCCAAACCTGAAGGAGCATCCACTGCCACTTTTATGCCGTCTATTTCATTAATCAATTCGACAGCTTTTCTGACCTTTGTTCTAAGTTTTCCTTTGATTCCA
>NZ_JAZNIB010000041.1:0-12221 GCF_045577275.1 Methanobrevibacter sp. | reverse complement strand
ACAACCATTTATAAAGGTATTTAAAACAAATATAAAATTGAATTCAAAATTTTAAGAACTTTTATTATGAAATTTAAACTTAATTAAAATTTGAACTATATTTAAAATTTCAAGAACTTTTTTATAAAATTTAAGTGAGACCAAAAACATGATTGAAGTGGAAGTAAAAGCTAAAATCAACAGCTTCGATGAAATGAGAGAAAGGCTTGATGAAATCAATGCAGTTAAAGTCAAGACAGAACATCAAGAGGACAGATATTTCAATAGCCCTGTAAAGGACTTTGCTCAAACCGATGAGGCATTGAGAATAAGAGAAACAAAATCCGATGAGAAGCACAACCTATTCATAACTTACAAGGGCCCAAAGATAGATAAGAAAAGCAAGACCAGACAGGAAGTGGAAATGGAAATTGAAGATGCAGACAAATGCAGCAAAATATTTGAATTTTTAGAATTCAAAGAAGTGAGAACTGTCATTAAAGACAGAGAATATTACCAATTTGAAAACTATGAAATAAGCTTAGACAATGTTCATGGTTTGGATCCATACATGGAAATAGAAATCAGTTTAGATGACGGTTCAGACTACAGTAAAGCACAATCAAGCATATTTGAATTATTTGAAAGATTAGGAATTACCGATGGCTTTGAAAGAACTTCTTATTTGGAATTATTGGAAGAGCTGGACAAATAACTATTTAAATTAATAACAAATATCATTGATTTTAATCCAATAGAATTAGAAAAATATAAAAAAGTTTATAAAAAAGAAATACAAAACTAAAAATACAACTACACTATTAAACTTAAACTAAAGAAAAGCAAACTAAAAAACTATATAAAACTATGCTTTTTAAACATAAGACAAAGAGTTGAGGAAAACATGCAATATTATACAAGTCCTTTTAACAAGGAAGAGGAATATAAATTCCCAAAAAATATTACTATTTATGATACAACTTTAAGAGATGGAGAACAAACTCCTGGAGTCTGTTTTTCACCAGAAGACAAATTGGAAATAGCTAGAAAGCTTGATCAATTAAGAATTCATCAAATTGAAGCTGGATTCCCAATAGTCTCAGACAGAGAAACAAAAGCGGTTAGAGCAATCGCCAATGAAGGATTGGATGCTGAAATCATTTGTTTGACCAGAACTAAAAAAGGTGACATTGACAGAGCTCTTGACTGTGATGTTGATGGAATTATCACCTTTATGGGAACTTCAGACATTCATTTGGAACATAAGATGCATATCAAAAGACAAGAAGCATTGAACATCTGTATGAAATCAATTGAATACGCTAAAGATCATGGCTTGTTTGTAGCATTTTCAGCAGAAGACGCAACAAGAACTGACTTGGACTTTTTGAAAAGAGTCTATTCCAAAGCTGAAAGCTATGGTGCAGACAGAGTGCACATTGCAGATACCGTTGGAGCTATCACTCCACAAGGAATTACCTTCCTAATCAAGGAACTTAAAAAGGTAACTGATGTGGAAATAGCTATGCATTGCCATAACGACTTTGGTATGGCTGTAATCAATTCCATTTATGGATTATTAGCAGGAGGAAGCGCTGTTTCAACCACCGTTAATGGTATTGGAGAAAGAGCTGGAAATGCTTCCCTTGAAGAACTTATAATGTCATTGAAATTATTGTACGGTAAGGATTTAGGATTTAAGACCAAATACATTCAGGAATTATCCGAATTGGTATCCAAGAAAACTGGATTGGAAATTCCATACAATAAGGCAATTGTCGGTAAAAACGTATTCAGACATGAATCAGGAATCCACGTTGATGCTGTTATTGAAGAGCCTCTTACCTATGAACCATACTTACCTGAACTTGTCGGTCAAAGAAGACAATTGGTTTTAGGAAAACATTCAGGTTGCAGAGCTGTCAAAGCAAAACTTGATGAATGTGGTTTTAAAGTAACCAATGACCAACTTTGCCAAATCGTAAAGAAAGTCAAAGAAAGTAGGGAAGAAGGAAAATACATCGACGATGATGTATTCAAAGACATTGTAAGAAGCATTGATTCTAATTATGTTGATTTATAAAATAATCAACATATTCTTTTTTTTATTTTAAATTATATTCTTAACATGCATACGCTATCTTTAAAATCTTGATTAAACTAATTTTTTAAAATTTAAATATGTGAAATTTTTATAAATATATTTATAAATCTAATGAATTAAATTATAATAATAGACATAAAATTAAATTAAAGATATTGATTGAATTTCAGGAGATTAAATTTGAATATTTCAGAAAAAATATTATCTGTAAAGGCAGGACATGAAGTTACACCTGGAGAAATAATCGAAATTGATGTTGATTTAGCTATGTCACATGATGGAACTTCTCCACCTGCAATCAAAACCTTTGAAAAAATAAGCGATAAGGTCTGGGACAATGAAAAGATAGTTATCGTTTTCGATCACAACATACCTGCAAACACCATAGGATCTGCAGAGTTTCAAAAGGTAGCTAGAAACTTCATAAAAACCCAAGGCATTAAAAATCATTATATTCATGGGGAAGGAATCTGTCACCAAGTGCTTCCTGAAAAAGGACATGTCGAGCCTGGAAAGGTCATAGTGGGAGCAGATTCACATACCTGTACATATGGTGCATTCGGTGCATTTTCCACTGGAATGGGCGCTACAGACTTAGCTATGGTCTATGCTACAGGCAAAACATGGTTTATGGTTCCGGAAGCTTTCAAGATAGAAGTTGAAGGAAGTCTAAGGCCAGGAATTACTTCAAAAGATTTGATTTTAAACATCATTGGAGAAATCGGAATAGCTGGAGCAACATACAAGACTGCAGAGTTCTGCGGTGAGACAATAGACAATTTGGATGTTGAAAGCAGAATGACCATGACAAACATGGCAATAGAAATGGGTGCTAAAAACGGAATAATGAAACCGAATGAAGCAACCATCAAATATGTCTGCGAGAGAACCGGCAAAAGCAAAGACCAATTGAATATCTTTGAATCCGACAAGGATGCAGTGTATGAAAAGGAATTCCTATTTGATGTTAATGATATGGAAGCCCAAATAGCTTGTCCAAACGATGTGGATAATGTAAAGCCTTTATCACAAGTGGCTGGAACCCATATTGACCAAGGATTCATTGGTTCCTGTACAAATGGAAGATTATCTGACCTTGCACAAGCAGCAGCTGTACTTGAAGGCAAACAGGTTCACGATGATGTCAGATTGATCATCATTCCTGCATCAAAGGAAATCTATCAGAAGGCAATGGATTTAGGATACATAAAAACATTCTTGGATGCTGGAGCAATTGTTTCCAATCCAGGTTGCGGACCATGCTTAGGTGGACATATGGGAGTATTGTCTGAAGGCGAAACAAGCATTTCCTCTACAAACAGAAACTTCAAGGGAAGGATGGGAGATCCTAATTCTTCAGTCTACTTGGCTAATGCAGGAGTGGTAGCTGCATCTGCAATTTCAGGATTTATTGAAAACCCTGATAATTTATAAGTTTATGATTTTTTAACTTTCATTAAATTTTTTTAATTAAACCAAATGCTTTAAATTTTTTTAAATCTTGAATTTATAAAATTTAAATCCTAATAAACAACACGGAGATTAAATTATGTCAAAACCTAGTGACAATGACATCAATGTAAGATTGATTGAAAAAATCAATCAAGTCGAAGAAAACTACGTGAAAAACTTCTCAAACACACAGAAAATTCTGATGACCACTGATGGGTCAATAACAGCAATTTTAGATGTGCTTTATGGAAAAATTGCTTTAAAAACCTTAGAACAACATTTTGAACAAGCAACTGAAGAAAGTGCAAGCCTTGTAAATGTCGATGCAGGGGATGAAGTAAACTATAGGGAAATTGTAATGCATAAGGATGATCAACCTTTAATCTATGCAGTTTCATATATTCCATTAAAAAGATTGACTAAAGAAATGAAAGATGATTTGGTTAGAGCAGATATTCCAATCGGAAGAATCTTGAAAAAATATAATGCTGAAACCAGAAGAGAGATAAACGTTATTCAAATAGAAAAGCCAAGTGACAAACTTAAAGAGCTTTACAACACTGAAGAAGACTTTTTAACAAGAGATTACACAATAATAATGAATGGTGAAATCTTGATGTGGATTAAGGAATTCTTCCCAGTGGATTATTTTACTGAAATTTAAATCCAATTATTGGATTTTTAAAGGAAAAATTAATGTATAGTTTACTAAACATGAAAAATAGTTCTCAAATGCTCTATTTCATAAAATAAATATACAAATAAGCTTAAAATATTAAAAAACATACAATGAAAAAAGATTGATTTAAAAAATGCAAGGTGGATGATATGGGAGTAAAATTCAAAGACATAGTTTCTCCAGAAGAAATTAGTCTAAAAGATTTGGAAGGCAGAACTATTGCAATTGATGCATACAATACAATTTATCAGTTTTTATCAGGTATTCGTCAAAGGGATGGAAGTCCTTTAATGGATCATAATGGAAATGTCACCTCCCATTTAAGCGGAATCCTCTATAGAACCGCATCCATAGTTGACAAGGGAATCAAGCCAGTATATGTTTTTGATGGAGAAAGTCATGAACACAAGGCAAAGACCCTTGAACAAAGAAGAGCCATTAAGGAAGAGGCAATGGAAAAATGGAGGGAAGCTAAAGCTGCAGGAAACATCGAAGAAGCAAGAAAATTTGCTATAAGAACCTCCAGAATGTCTCCTTATATCCTTGAATCATCTAAAGAACTCCTCGACTATATGGGAATTCCATATGTTCAGGCTATAGGAGAAGGTGAAGCTCAAGGAGCATATATGGTAGAGCAAGGAGATGCCTGGGCAGTGGCTTCACAAGATTACGACTGTTTGCTCTTTGGTGCTCCTCGTATAGTTAGAAACCTTACATTAAGTGGAGGATTATCCAATTTAGAATATTTGGAACTTGAAAAGGTTTTAGAGGAATTGGAATTGTCAAGAGAGCAATTGATTGATGTGGCATTGATGGTTGGAACCGACTTCAATGAAGGAATTCATGGAATAGGTGCAAAAACAGGACTCAAGCTAATCAGGAACAATAGCTTAGAAGATGTTTTGGTTCAGAAAGGAATTACAGATGTGGAAGTGGAACCTGATGAACTTAGGGAGATTTTCCTAAAGCATGAAGTCAATACCGATTATGAGATCAAATTCAAAAGTGCAAAAAAAGACAAGCTCATTGAATTCATGTGTGAAGAGCATGGATTCTCTGAAAGCAGAGTCTTGAATGTTACAGATAAACTGAAAAAATTAAGTTCAACTCAAAAAAGCTTAGAGGATTGGTTCTAAACCAATCATATTTTTCTTTTTTACCTGATTTTTTAAAACAAGTTTTTACTGATTTTACCAATTTATTTTTTTACTAAATTTACTATTTTAATATCTAGGAAAATCCAATCCATAAATTATTTTTACATATTTTAAGGCAAGATCTGCCTGTTTCTTATAATCCTTTAAAACTCTTTTTTCAAAGTCATCCCTATTTTTGCTTAGGGTAATCAATCTTAAAAAGGACATGTATTCTCGAACAGATGCATCATAATTGAACCCATATTTCTCATATAATTCATCATCACTAAGCTTTAGGTCATCTCCTCTGAAAGTTGGAAACTCCAAGGTTTGGCAAATGTCCGCTTTAGTGAAATGATTGCGCCTTATGAGTGGAGAAACTGAACTGCACAGTACATACTCCCCACAATCGATCAATGGTGGAATCCCCTGACTGTCAAGCCTATCCATACTTGTCAATTTCTTGAAATGTCTGATGTTATAGGAATGAAGCTCTGTATAAAAATCAGGCTTATAATAATCAATAAGATCCAATATTTTCTTTCCTTGCTCTGATTGATAGAATTCCTTATGAATTGTGGAAACATAGGGGGTCCTGTCAAAATTGTAAATATAGAATTGGCCTTTGGAAAAATCCTCCCTACTTAGAAGCTTGATTAAAGGAAGAACATGCTTGCCTTCATCTCCATGAACTCCTCCAATGAAGAGTTTTGTAGGACCTTCTCCATTATCAATATAGCGAAAATAAGACATGATATCAATTCATAATTCAATTTAAAATATAAAAATCAATTAAATAAAAAAAAAATAAAACTGTTTAATCCAATAATAAAAAACTGGAAAAAAATTAAGAAATAATAATAAAATAAAAAAAGATTAAAGAGAATTAGGTTCCTTCTCTCCAATCACATAAGTAATCTTTTTGACGTTCAGATAAATCGTCAATTTCAATGCCCATAGCCTTAAGTTTTAATCTTGCCACATCATCATCAATTGAATCAGGAGCCTTTTCAACACCTAAGGTCAAGTCATTTTCAACGATATATTTTGCAGATAATGCTTGAACTGCAAAACTCATATCCATAATTTCAGCAGGGTGTCCTTGTCCTCTTGCTGCTGCAAGGTTTACAAGTCTTCCATCTGCTAAAAGATAGATTTTTCTGCCGTCTTTCATGGTAAACATTTCAATACTTTCTCTGACTTCTTCACAGCTTACGGATTGAGCTTCAAGGTCTTGTCTGTTGATTTCCACATTGAAATGTCCAGAGTTGGATAACATACATCCATCTTTCATGTATTTGAAGTCATCTCCATGGATGATGTCAATATTACCGGTTACAGTTACAACAAGGTCAGCGATTTTTACAGCTTCTCTGATTTTCATAACTCTGTAACCATCCATTCTTGCTTCAAGTGCTCTGATTGGGTCAACTTCAGTTACGATGACATTTGCACCGAGACCAGCAGCTCTTGATGCAACTCCACGACCACACCATCCGTAACCGCAGACAACAACATTCTTACCTGCAATCAACATATTGGTGGTTCCCATGATTGCATCCAAGGAAGATTGTCCTGTTCCGTAACGGTTGTCAAATAAGTATTTGGTATAAGCGTCATTTACAGCAATAACTGGGAATTTAAGTGCTCCATCCGCATGCATAGCTTCCAATCTGTGAACACCAGTGGTTGTCTCTTCACATGCACCTTTGATATTTGCCAAGAGTTCAGGACGTTTTTCATGGAGGTACATAATCATATCTGCACCGTCATCAATGATTACATCCGGCTTGTGGGACAATACATTGTCAATAGCTTCGTAGTACTCTTCATCAGTTTGTTCTCTCCAACCATAGATATTCAATCCAAGAGCAGCTGCACCAGCTGCTGCATCATCATGAGTTGAAAGAGGATTACAACCAGTCATAGCTACTTCAGCACCACCAGCTAATAAAGTCAAACCTAAATTGACTGTTTTAGGTTCCAAGTGTAAGCAGGATCCAATGGTAATTCCTTCAAAAGGTTTTTCTTCTTCAAATTGTTTTTTGATGTGCTCAAGAACAGGCATGTGTTTTTGAACCCATTTGATTTTTCTAATCCCTTCATCAGCAAGGGACATGTCTTTTACGTTACTCATAAATATCACATAAAAAAGTTAATAAATAAAATCAATAATAATCATTTTTGTGAATAATTATCTTAAAATAATTATATCATTATAATTTATTGCTTTCATTATAAATAAATAATTGTGCATTTATATATGGAATTTGCTAGCAAACAAAAAATATATAAAGAATAAAAAACATAACTTTTATTACTGTCTGATGCCGGGGTGGCTCAGCTGGTTAGAGCGCACGGCTCATAGGGTAACTAAGCGTGCTCTGACTTTTTTCCTGGGATACCGTGAGATCGCGGGTTCGAATCCCGCCCCCGGCATCCAATCCCAGGATCATATCATCATTACTATTTTTAACTATTTTATGCAATTTTAAGAGTATAGACAACTTAATAAACTTTTTTTAACCTTTGAACAACCCATCTATTAAAAACTAATTTTCCCAAATACCTATTAAAAAATAATATTAACAAAGAAATATAAAATTAAAGTATCCAAGTGATTAGAAATTATTAAACTTAATAGGTAACACAATGAAATATAAAACTTTAGGAAAAACTGGAGAGAAAGTTTCTATTTTAGGATTTGGAGCAATGAGATTGCCCCATTTTGAAAGAGATGAAGACATCAATAAAGAAGAAACTGATAAAATCTTAAGTTATGGAATCGAAAATGGCATAAATCTAGTAGATACCGCTTATAATTATCATGCTCCAAATTTGGTTGATAAGGGAAAATGTGAAGAATATGTAGGGAATTTCCTCAAAGAATATTCATATAGAGATGAAATATTCCTATCAGCCAAATTGCCAAGCTGGAAAATAAAGAAATATGAAGATATGGAGACTATTTTTGAAAGCCAATTAAAGGACCTTCAAACTGATTCTGTTGATTTCTATATGTTGCATCACCTTAACGAGGACTATTGGAAAATGTTTAGGGAACTTGATGTTTTTGAATGGATGGACGAGCTTTTAAGCTCTGGCAGAGTCAAGCATATGGGATTTTCAGCACATACAGAGATGGATTGGATAGTTGACATAGTCGATGACTATGATAAGTTCGAATTTGGGCTCACACAATTGAATTATCTTGATGAAAGATACCAGTCAGGAAGGGAAGGAGTTGAATACCTATCTTCTCACGGTCTTGGAACAATGATTATGGAGCCTCTAAGAGGTGGAACCTTGGTTCAGAATGTTCCTCAAGACATCATGGACCTATGGGATATGGCTGAAGAAAAAAGAACCCCTGTTGAATGGGCTTTCCAATACCTATGGAATATGGAAGAAGTGGATGTTGTCCTTAGCGGAATGAACAGCATCGATCAAATAAAGCAGAACATTGAAATCGCTTCAAGAACTGAGGTGAACTCAATAAGCGAACATGATTTGGAATTGATTAAGGAAGTGGCTTGGGAATATAAGCAAAGAAGAGGAAACGATTGCACCGGTTGCGGATACTGCATGCCATGCCCTCATAAGGTAGATGTTGCAAGCTGCTTTAGGGAATATAATGTAGGGAAAATGCTGAACAACCCATCTGCAAGCGCATTCCATTATTTCGCACTTGACCCGAGAACAAGAGCAGACAGATGCCTTCATTGTGATGACTGCTTAAATCACTGCCCTCAAATGATTCACATTTCAGAGGATATGAAGAAAGTGGAAGAGTTCTTTGGCAAGGAAGAGGATTATGTTTAAAAAATTAATAAAAATTTAATCAAATGTAAAAAAATAACAATTGTTATATATTAAGAAAAATAATATAGAAATGGGGATTCAAAAATAAACATTTTAAATAAAAATATTAATTAGGACAAACAAATGTCAATATGAACTAAAGGTGGAAATATGCCAGAAAGATATAAAGGATTTGGATACTGGGATATAGCAACTCGTCAAATGAGCATTGTAACCAAAAGCCAACAGACAAGATTCCAAGATGCTAAAATAGGAGTAGTTGGCTGTGGAGGCATAGGTGGAGGAACCATCCTTATGCTTGCACGTATGGGACTTGGAGACTTAACAATAATAGACAAGGATGCATATGATCTCTCAAACTTAAACAGACAAGCAATATCCAGTTTAGAAACAGTAGGTGTTGATAAAGTAGTTGCAACAAAGGAAAGAGTCAGAATTACTAACCCTTATACAAAGGTTAATGCATTCAATGAAGAGTTGACTGCAGACAACATAGATAAGGTATTTGGAGACAGGGATATAATCATAGATGCTTTAGACAACTTATATACAAGAATCATTGTAAGCAGATATGCAAGGGAAAATGATATCCCATTTGTCCATGGAGCAATTCATGGAACACAAGGACAAGTAAGTGTATTTACCAAGGATACTCCATCCTATGAGGAATTATTCTCACTTCCATCCCTTGGAAAGGAATTGGGAGAGGAAACCAAAAAGGAAATTTCAAAATTAACCAAAGGAGTGCCTCCAGTAATTGGACCGGTTCCAAATATAGTTGGATGCATGGAATCATTTGAAGCTTATAAATTGGTAACTGGAATTGGAGAAGTCAACTACGCTCCAAAAATACTTAATTTTGACTTATTGAACTTGGAATCATTTAAAGTTTTAGAATTATAACCATTCTAAAACAACTCTTTTTTTATTTTAACTGCAATTATTTGAAATTAAAAACTCTTTTTAAAAAATCATTACCCATTTATATATGAATCTAATTTTGTTCAAATTTTTATAATAAAATTAAACTATTTTTAAAATTTTAATAAAAAATTAAATAATTAAATGAAAAATATTAAAAAAAATAAACTTACCCTTAACATTTAAAAACTATAAAATAGATAAAATAATATATTATTAAAAGTAATATATTATTAGGTGGAAATGATTTTCCGAAACTAATAATTTAATAAAATTAATTATATTATTCCAATATTATGGAGAATGATTTAATGGAAGAAAGAATCAAAAACGTAATCGAAAGAATGAAAGCAGACAATATTAAGTTTATTAGACTCCAATTCGTTGATTTGCATGGAATCCCTAAAAATGTATCAATCCCATGTGAATTGGACAATATGGAAGATTTATTAATTGATGGTATCCTATTTGACGGATCATCAATACCAGGTTTCGTAGGAATCGAAGGAAGTGACCTTGTATTGAAACCAGACATAAGCACCTATTCTGCTTTATCTTGGAGACCTGAAGAGTCTGCTTCATGCAGATTTATCTGTGACATTTACAAGCCAAATGGAGAACCTTTTGAAGGAGACCCAAGAGGAATACTCAAAAAGGCATTGGCTAAAATCAAAGAAGAAGGATACACCTACAACATAGGTCCAGAACCTGAATTCTTTATTGTAGACACTGATGACGACGGAAACCCAATCCCTCACGACAGTGCAGGATACTTTGATGTGGAACCTGTTGATAAGGGAACCGACTTCAGAAGAGAAATTACAACCAACCTACAGGAATTAGGATTTGAAGTAGAAGCAAGCCACCACGAAGTAGGTCCTGGTCAAAACGAAATTGCATTTAAGTTTGATGATGCATTAAAAACTGCAGACGCAGTAATTACTTTCAAACAAGCAATTAAAGCTATTGTAGCAAATATGGCTGACTTCGATGGATTCGATTACAGAGTAACATTTATGCCAAAACCTTTCTTTGGAGAAAGTGGTAGTGGAATGCACTGTCACCAAAGTCTATTCAAAGATGGTGAAAACATATTCTATGATGAAAACAGTGAAAACGGGTTATCCCAAGAAGCAATGTGGTTTATTGGAGGTTTATTGAAACACTCCGCAGCAATAACCGCAGTGACCAACCCTATTGTAAACTCATACAAAAGATTGGTACCAGGTTATGAAGCTCCTGTATACATCTCATATGGTATTCAAAACAGATCTACATTAATCAGAGTACCTGCAGCACGTGGAAAAGCTACCCGTATTGAATACAGAAGCCCAGACCCAACCTGTAACCCTTACCTTGCATTTGCAGTAATGCTTGAAGCAGGTATGGATGGTATCAAGAATAAGATAGATCCTGGTGAACCTATCGAATTCAACATCTATGAATTAAGCGATGAGGAAAGGGAAGAAATGGGTATTGAATTGTTGCCATCCAGTTTATGGGAAGCATACCATACCTTTGAAGAAAGTGAAATTATGAAAGAAGCGCTTGGAGATCACATATTCGATGCATTCTTAAATGCAAAATATGAAGAATGGGACGAATACAGAGTCCAAGTATTCAATTACGAACACAAAAAATACTTAGACTTATAATATTATTTATAAAAAAGTTTAAGTAAAGTCTAGCTATTTAATAAACCAATTAAATAGCTATCTTTTATTTTTTAAGAAAACTTAATTTTCCAATTTTATTTTTATAAACTCATTTTAAAATTCCAATCAAAAGCAGGAGATTACATGTCAGAATCCGAACATAGAATGATAGAAATTCTAAGAATCCTAAATGTTCAAGAAAAACCAATCGGTTCAAAAGTAATAGCTGATGAGCTTAAAAACAAAGGATATAATCTTGGTGAAAGAGCAGTGCGTTATCACATGCAGATTCTTGACGAAAAGGGATACACAGAGAGAAAAGGATATTCTGGTAGAGTAATAACCGAACTTGGAAAAAGCAAATTGGAAAAAGGATTGATTTACGATCAGGTTGACTTCACATTTTCAAAATTCGAGGAAAGAATATATCTGACTAATTTTGACTACAATAAGAAAGAAGGAAACGTAATCGT
>NZ_JAZNIB010000040.1:0-5817 GCF_045577275.1 Methanobrevibacter sp. | reverse complement strand
TAATCGGTGTTCGAAGCTCCATGATTTGAGCGGAAGACAAATGAATCCCTAATCTCTCATTCAATATCAATTGAAGTTTCATTAGAGACAATGAGTTTCCTCCCAATTGGATAAAATCATCATCCAATAGGACACTGTCATAGTCCAAAACCTCTTTAAACCCATCAACAACAGATTGGATAAGGTCATCTCCAATGAGAATATTGGAACTTTCCCTAATCTTATTCTTCAGCAATGACTTGTCAAGCTTGCCATTTGGATTCAATGGAATGCTATCCAACTTAACAAAAAGTGATGGAATCATATAATAAGGCAATTCATTTCCTAAAGCATCTTTAACTTTCCCAATATCAAAGTCATCATTTGATACATAGTATGCAATGAGATTGTCATTGTCAACATCCAAGTAAATGTCAGAAATTTCCGGAAAGCTTTTCATGATGTTTAAAATTTCTCCGGATTCAATACGGAAAGCCCTGACAGACAATTGATCATCCTTACGGCCAATGATTTCAATCTCACCATCAAAATTATAAAATCCAATATCACCGGTTCGGTACATTCTTTCATTGTCTTTGCAGGTGGAATGAGGATTATCTACAAAAGATTCGGCTGTCAATTCTGGATTATCATAGTATCCGGGACTTATATAATCGCTTGAAATGCAAACTTCCCCTGGGACTCCAATAGGAACATGCATACCCTCATCATCCAGAACATATGCCCAAGTGTTTGGGACAGGCCATCCAACAGTAGTGCTTTCACTGTCAACGTTTAAATCAAATATCTTAACCAATGCCATAATAATTTCTGTTGTACCGTAAAAGTTAACCAAACGGGTGTTGCTTTTTCTATTGCTTAATTCATTTAGTTTTGCACCTGCTAAAATCAAATGCTTCAACTTAATATCCTCATTTTCATAAATAGGAATGCCTATTGAAGGAGGCAAAATCAAATCACTCATTTCCTGGTCTTTAAGAGCTTTTACCAACAATAAGCTGTCCTTCTGTTCAATTTCATTGAAGATTCTGAGTGTTTCTGCAAAAATGAAGCATACAAACAACCTAATAGATGCGATAAAACTAAAGCTTGCAAAATATCCTACAGTACTGCCGCAAGAAGTCTTAAAAGTATCTTTAAATGCAACAGCCATACCCTTGATTTGCTTATTGGAAACCATTACACCTTTGGGAAGACCAGTTGTTCCTGATGTGAATATTATTGCGAATAAGTCATCAGCAGTTCCTAAGCATTCAACTGGTTTTCTAATGTCCATATTCAAATCTTCAATATAGATAAAATCCCTATTGAAATCAAGATGCTTAAACTCCCTAGTGCTTATGATGCATTTGGACTGACTTAAATCCAACATGTGTTCAATACGATTGAAAGGATAATTAGGGTCAATTGGAGTAAATGCAACTCCAATCATATTCAATGCCAAGACAAGTTCTGGGAAATGGTAATTTCTTGGAAGCATCAATCCTACACAATCCCCTAAAGCCAATCCATAATTATTAAGCAAATCATATGCAATGGAATTTGTAGAATCCTTTAATTGGCTATAGCTTACTTGATTGACACCATCATCAATAGCTATCATATCAGGATATTCGATTGCATTTTCAATGAAGGACATGGCTAATGTCTTTTCCTTATCCACCTCAAGAGTTTTTCCTTTGGAATAGGATGAAATCAAGTCTCTTTCATCTTCAGATAGAATATCCAAATCCTTAGATTTTTGATTAGGACAATCTAAAGCATTTTCAATTAAGGAAGAAATATTCTTACCCATGTGACTTATGTATGTATCGGAGAACAAATCAGAGTTATAAACCAGTTCTAAGGAATTTCCATAGATATTCAAGGTCAAGGCAGATCCTTCCCCATTTTTAACTGAATTTTCCTCCAGATCAGAAAGGTCATAAATTGAATAGCTTGATAAGTTCTCATCAATATCTGAAGACTTGTCTTCGGCAGCTTGAGCATAGGCCCTTTTTACTTCATTCAAATGATCAATGAATGAATTGTCTTTTATATAATCGATTTTCAATAAGGAATTTGCTGTTTTAAGAATGCAACCTTCCGTATTGTCTATTCTGGATAGGTATAATGAGAATATTGCAATTAAAAACTCAAATTTGGAACAATCATATTGATTTGAAAAGGAGTCGATTCTTTGATTGTCCAATGATATTTTAATGGATTCATAGTTATTTGAAGAGACATTATGGAATTTGATGTATTTTCCTATGGAAGATGAATTCTCTTCAAGATCTGGATTATTGCCTTCTAAATGTTTATTTTCAAAATGTTCTTCTTCTCTTGAATTGATGTCAAAACCAGATTTAATTCCCTTAGAATCCATAAAACTCACTGATAAATTAAAATTAAATTAATATGTTATAAATAATTAAATTTTTTGAATAAAATACAAATTTAAAAAATTTAAATTATACAAAAAGCTAAAACTTAATAAATCAATTATAATTTTATTCTTAATTAATAATATATATTTCTAAAAAAAGTAAAGGTATTTTCATAAAAAAGATGGGAAAAAACTCTAAAAGAATAAAAAAAGAAAAATTAGAAATTAATATAAAAAACAATTCTCTTCATGAGAATTTATAACACCAACAGTTTGAAGATAGGAATACATGGTAACCGGACCTAAGTATTTCATTCCCCTTTTTTTCAAATCTTTTACCATGTCTCTGGACAATTCGGATTCAGTTAATCCTCGCTCATGAAATATCTCGCCGTTGGTAAAGGTTTTGATGTAGTCATAGAAGCTGCCATGCTCTTTTTGGATTTCTATGAATACTTGTGCATTATTTATGACAGCATTGATTTTGTTTCTGTTTCGGATGATGTTTTCATTTGACAATAGCTCTTCTATTTTTTCCTTGTCATAATTAGATATCATCTCAACATCAAAGCCGTCAAATGCTTCTCTAAATGCTTCCCTTTTCCTAAGCATTATCTCCCATGAAAGTCCTGTTTGAAAATTGACCAAGACCAAGATTTCAAAGAGATAATCATCCTCAAAATTGGGAACACTGAACTCTTCATCATGATATTTCTTTAGAATGTCATTTGCTTCACTTACCCAATGACATCTTGTTTTATCAGACATGTTAATATGTTAAATTTTGATATTATTAATATTTGTTATATTGATTTGAATGATGAAGAATGTCAATTGAAAACTATTAAAAACAGAAAAAGGATATTGTTAGAATTTCGATGTGGGATGGAGATTTTGGATGATTAAAATTTTTTTAACCATCAAATGCTATCTCATCATAAACCATAGGAACTGCCATATAATTTACAATATTATTGATAGACCATTGATGATGTTTCCAGGTGTCTTCGCCGATTGTCTTGAATACCCTTACAGCACCATAGCCACAAGCATGAGCTCCAAATACACATGCAAACTCAACATCGAGGTTATGACTTATTTTAATCCCATACTGCCAAGCCACACAATAAGACTCATTGGTGGTGATCCTTTCCTCAGCAGTTGCAGTCTTTATGATATAATCGCTTGGAGTATTCTTGTCATGATAAATCATCTTTCCTTTGGCAAGGGCAATGAATATTCCATCAAAATCAAATATATCTGGACTAGATAAAACTTCAAAAAACTGGTCTGATAGAAAATTAAATTTATATTCTCTTTTTTCAGCAAATTCCTTGTAAGAATACATTTCGCCATCCTTATCAAAAATATAAACGGAATCTTCCCCGTCCAGTTCATATGCATTTTCAATTGTATTTCTGATGTCTATCATATGGCAGTTTATTTCTTCCATTAATTTAAGTGTATTTTCTTTTGTAAAATCCATAATTTAACCCCCGTTGATACGTATACACTAAATGAAGTTTGGTGACATATAAATGTTTGGAATTTAAAAAAAGTCATTTATCCTCAAGATTATTTCAATCATAAAAAACAGACAGACAAGTCGGTACATTTATATACTTAAATTTCCATAGTATTTTTAACGATGTTTAAAATCGTAAAAAAATATTTAGGAGTTATCAAAATGGATAGATTAAAAGACAAAGTAGCTATCGTTACTGGTGCTACAGCAGGTATGGGAAGAGCAATTGCTAAATTATTCGCCCAAGAAGGAGCATGCGTATCCCTCATTGCAAGAAGAGAGAACAAATTGCAAGAGCTTGTCGATGAAATAGAAGCTGACGGAGGAAAAGCCATTTATGTAGTTGGTGACGTGTCAGTGCAGGAAAACATTGATGAACTTGTCAAAAAAACAGTAGACACCTTTGGTAAAATCGATATTTGTGTCAACAATGCAGGAGTTCCTGACCCATTGACTCCTGTGGCAGATGTTGATGATGAACTATGGAACAAAGTGCTGGACGTCAATTTGACTGCAATAATGAAAATGATGCGTGCAGTAATTCCTGAAATGGATAAAAACGGAGGAGGATCCCTTGTAACTGTCGCATCTGTCGGAGGAATTACCGGTACTGTTGCTGGTGCTTCATATGTTGCATCCAAACATGCAGCCATCGGTTTGGCAAAGAACACTGGATTCCTCTACCAAAACCACAACATCAGGTCAAACGTCATTGCACCAGGTATGGTAAACACAGATATGGCTGCAACTGTAGACCCTGCACAATGCCATCCTGAAGGATTTGAATTGATTTCCAAACAAATGGCTTTAACACCAAGATTCGGAGAATCTGAAGAGATAGCACAAGTTGCCTTATTCCTTGCATCCGATGAATCAAGCATTGTTAACGGTACTGTTATCAGAGCGGATTGCGGTTGGAGAAGTTAAGAATAATCTCATTTATTTTTATCATCTCCTTTTTTTATTTTTAGGAAAACTATTTTTCACTTAAATGTATTGCACTGTTTGCATGCTGCAGTGCAATTCCCTTAAAAAATTGAATTCAGAATATATTTTTAATTATCCATAAATAATAAATGATAGTTTCAACTAACCTAATATTGTGTAATTTATTTTAATTTAACTGATCAAGGCAAAAAAATGACAATGACCGCAAAAGATAAAATATTGTTTTCAGCATTCAAGCTATTTTTAGAAAAAGGTTTTGCTGGTGTTTCCACATCAGATATAAAAAGGGAAGCTGGCGTTTCAACAGGAAATTTTTATCATCACTTCAAAACAAAGGAAGATTTGATTGTAACTGTGATGGAAAAATACATTTTTGACTTTTTTGACAGTAATCTGGAAGCAATAAGACAATTTAATGGGGATTACAAGGAAAATTTATACTATTTGCTCATCAAAATCAGCGGTTACGATATTGAAATGACTAATGAAACCTCATTTTACAGCCAGTTTGAGATTTCAGACTTCAGAAGGATCCACTTGCTTTATCTGGAAGGAATTCAAAAGTATGAAATAATGAGAGACAGATACTGCGCATTTAACTTGAAGCTCTTGGATTACATTAAGGAAATGGTAGTGGAAGGCCAGTCAAAAGGTGAAATCATCGATAAAGACAGCGATGATTTGGCTAAATTCGTTCAGTCAACCATCAATGGAACATTTTTAATGTGGGTTTCCGTTCCGGATTATGATTTAGTCGAGCTCATGAGAACCAATATCGATTCCATGTGGGATTTGATCAAGGTTGAAAAGTAATCAATATTTTTTTACTATTTTTTAAATTTTTACATCAACCCAGTTATCTTTTCGATTACGCTGCAATGTTATTGGATTATTTTTGAATATTCCATGTCACTTTCCTTTTAGAAAATCAATGAAAATTAATTATAATGAGCCAATCCTGATTTTTTAATGAAAT
>NZ_JAZNIB010000039.1:0-3812 GCF_045577275.1 Methanobrevibacter sp. | reverse complement strand
TTTTTTTATTATTTTTTCATCTGACTCTTTCTTTTTTCTTTTGTTAAATTCTATTTTTACTATATTTTTTTATGTATTTTCTTATTTTCAATTGATATTTGTAGAGTATTTTGTAAAAGAATAGTTAATTAACTTAATTAAGCGAATTAGGGCTCAAATAGAGGAAAAATATATTAGCAAAAACTTTGTTAAATTATATTATGGAAATTGAGTCAATTACAAAAAAAATTAACATACAAAACAGGGATAACGGACGTAAATTTCTAAAGTATTTTGAACAAATAACTAAAAATCCTAAAGAGGAATCAAGTAAATTATTATTCAAAATATTAGAGGATAATAAGGATACTGAATATGGTAAAAAATATAATTTTGCAGATATTCGCTCCATCGAGGACTATCAAAAAATGGTTCCGGTAATTACTTATGATGATATTGCTTGTGATATTGAAAGAATGAAATTAGGTGAGAAAAATATTTTGACTTCCTATAATTTCAATCATATGAACAGAACTTCCGGAACTACTGGAAATCCTAAGTTAATTCCATTGACTGATGAGCAGACTGAAGTCTTCATGAAATATGAAAGTCAGTATATGCAGGGAATTCTTGATAAGTATCTTGATCCTTCCTGGGTTGAAGGGAAGTTTTTCTCTCTCGTTGAAGGAAAGCATACTACTTTAGACAGTGGAATTACAGTAGGTGCAGCCTCATCCATTATAGCCGATACACTTAAAGGAGATTTGGAACCTTATAGTTCCCTATTTAAGGCTCTTTATACCTCTCCTGCAGAAGCTATGGTTCCAGGGCCTGATATAGATACAAAATACATTCATCTAAGGTTTGCAATGATGGAAAGAAACATTGTAGGAATCTCCGCTTCTTTATACTCCCTTATTGTTATTTTCATGACTTATCTCCATAATAACTATGAAATACTTATCAATGACATCGAAAAAGGAACAATCGATTCCAGCATAACTCTTCCAGATGATGTGCGTGAAAGCTTGCTTCAGAAAATAGAGCCTATGCCTGAAAGAGCGGAAGAATTAAGGGAGGTCTTTAAAAATGGTCCTGATATTCCATTCATGCCTCTAATTTGGCCAAAATTGCAATATATTGTTGGAATAGGAACAGGAGACTTATCCAGTTATGATAAGATACTGAAGGAACAATTCCATGGAGGCAAAATACATAGTATTTACATGGGCATTCAATCATCTGAAGGTCTGTGGTCTGTTACTAAAGGCGTTGATGATGTCAATAGCATTCTTGTTCCAGACAGTTCCTTTATGGAATTCTTGGATCTTGATTATGGTGATGATTTCAGTAAATGCGTGACTATTGATGAGCTCGAAGTAGGTAAAATATACCAACTTGTTGTCACTAGCTTAGTTGGCCTTTACCGTTATCGTTTAAGCGATTCCATTAAAGTGACTGGCTTTTATAATGAGACTCCAACTGTAGAATTCATGTACCGTGTCAATAATACAATTAATATGGCTGCTGAAAAAACAACTGAAATAATGTTTAAAAGAGCTGTTGAAGAGACTCTTGATGAACTTGACTTGACTTTAAAAGATTATGAAGTTTATGCTGATTTTTCAGCAGTTCCAGGACAATATGTTGTCATGATAGAAACTGATGATGAAAGAAGGTTTTCCATATCTCGAGAAGAGCTTTCAAAAGTCTTTTTGGAAAAATTATGCAATATTAATCCTGAATTTAGATGGAGATATGAGATAGATTATCTTCAAGCGCCAGATGTCTATTTTGAGAAACCTGGTGCCCAAATGATGTTTAAGGATAAAATGGATGCTTTGGGTAAAGGTGGTGCTCAATTCAAGCCTGTGCATATAATCAGAACTAATGAACAAGCGGAATTTTTCTTGAATTTACGGGAACTTTAATAATTTTTTTTTTTATTTTTTAACTATCTTATTTTTCAATCTTTTTTTCTTTTTTTATCTCTTTTTTTATCTCTTTTTATTTATGAGACTTAATTATACAGAGTATCATAATTAATAAACTCTTTTTTCACATTTTTGTTATCAACATCCACTCTTTCACGGTATATGCACTTGCCGGAATCCAAATGGGTTCTGTATACTTCAAATATTGCATAATCCGCTTTTCCATCAAAATACACTATGTATGGCACATCTCCAAGGTATGCAGTTCCTACATAGTTGCTGTCATTATACAAGACTTTCCCATTTTTTGAGTAGAAGATAACATTTATTGCATGAGTTCCAAAACTTCTCTGATTGTATGTAATCTCATATCCCTTATCAGTGGAGACTTTTGAATCATACTGGCTTGAATAAATGTATCTGGTGATTTTCAAATCATCTACGATGACTGAGCTTTCCATGGAATTAGTGACTGCAGGCACAACAACTGTTGCCATAACTATTATCCCAAGAACAATCAGAATTCCTGCAAGGCAATATTTTCCGCTGTTGTCATTTTCAGAGCTGGCATTTTGGCCGGTTGATCCAGTTCCTCCATAAGTTCTTGGATAGTATCCTCCAAAATCAGAATCATCATAGTTTCTTCCATACATCTTTTCTGTATCGCTTGCTCCATAGTGATAGTCTGCATTTTGCATGAAAAAGTCATCGTCGCCTATCATGAATTTCCCCCATTCCTTCTTTTGTTTAATTCTATTTTTATTATGAGTATTTATTTTTTTATATTTCTATTTTTCAAAATCTTAACCGATTAATGAAATTTCGCAAAATACTTATTTATCGTTTTTAAAATAAGATTATAAAGAATATTAAATACTATGTTTTTAATTTTACTAGTTAATTTTATTTTTTAAGAGGATAATCATATGATGGAAATTCATTGCAAGGACTGTGGAAGCAATAAGTTCGCTAGAAAGGAAGAGATGTACATTTGCACTAATTGTGGCAGAGAGTATTCCGCATTTGAGGTTATAGAGCTTACAGATGATGTGATATCTGACCAAAAGACTTTTGAATCAAAAAAAGGTTCCATAACTGAAAAGACCAAGGATTTTCATCCTAAAAAACCATTAAGCTATTATGAATCTGCTTTAAAAAGAAATCCTAACGATTTTAATGCCCAATTGAATATAATTTATCTAAATGCTGAAAAGGCTAAAGTTACTGAAATAATTCCATATATCCGGAAAATGATCAATATATCTCCTAAAGTCCTAAAGTCAATAAAGGATAGTCAAATGGATGAAGACAAAGAGATGGAAGCAATTTGGGAAATCGGTGGTGTATTTCAGATAACTGCAGTTACTTTTAAGAATTCAGGAGATGCAAATAGAAGCAAAATGACCAATGATGCCTATGCACAAAGAGTCAATAAGGAATGGTATCTTCGCATTCTCGAATTGACTAAGCTATTTTTCACTTTTGGTGATGATTTGGAAAGCATTTTTGAGGGGAAGTATGAGGAATTGGCTATAAATTCCTATAAAACTGGAATTTGGTATTATTTGGATATAATTAAGCTTGCAGATGACCAAGATGTTCATATAAAAAAGATAAGGCATTATGAAGAAAAAATAAGATTGGTCGAACCTGATTTTGAGTCTAAATTAGATGTTAAAGTTAGTAAAAATAAGGAGTCCTTCTTAGGAAGATTATTGTCTAGAAGATAGCATTGCTTTTTTTATTCTTTACCTTTATTTCTAATATCCTTTTTTATTAAAAAAAATAAATAGTATATTAATTATGGAATTGAAGAGGAGAAATATGTTTTCAATTATAGAAGCTTATGCAGAAAAATCAGAAACGATTAGGCAAGCACGTGAAAATGCTGGAGAAATG
>NZ_JAZNIB010000038.1:0-4592 GCF_045577275.1 Methanobrevibacter sp. | reverse complement strand
TATTAATAAAAATAGAAAAATAGATTAAAAAAAGATAAAAATTAAGTATTTTTATTTGTTTTATATGGGATAACTTTTTTTTTAAAAATAACTTAATTTTTATTCTTTAACTTAGTGTAGAGTCTTACCTTAAAAGGTTATCTTCATATTTTATTTTATAATTCATTATTTATAAATGTAATGTTTATTTAAAGTATTATTTCTTATTGATTTTGATATTTGAATAAAAATATTAATTATTATTTGGATTAAGGCAATGTTTAATAGTTATATTATATTTAGGTAAATTTAATATTATTTAAAAAAAGATTATTACTCAAATGTATTTTATATTATAATAAAATGAGATTTATAAAATTTTTTTTATAAAATGTGATTTGTTTTAAAAAGATTCCTCATATATCTTCATTAAAAAGTCAGCAAGGGAGACTATATCCATACGGTTATGCTCAATGATTGGAATAAGTGGACCTATGTTTTTAGTAGCCAAATAACTTTCATAATAATCTGGAATGAATGCCCCAGGAACATCGTCTTCACGTTTTATGTTAAATATTTCCTCTTCTATGGTGGTTAGCTTGCAATTTGGCAAAACATCCTTCCATAAGTTCCTTGCAGGATACATCAAATCAAAATGGGTTTGATCCAAATTGCAATCCATCCTATATAATCTGGCTCTATTTTTAATGAAAGGAATATCAAAGCTTGCTCCATTATAGGTTACATGAACACTTGCTTCGTCTATATGAGATAGATAAGCCTCAATAAGTGCAGGTTCCTCTTCCTTATCCCTAAGCAAATATTGATTGGATTCAATATATTTTCCTTTAATTTCAGCTATACCAAGCAATATTATAGGAGCACTGGATAGTCCAAGGGTTTCAATATCCATGAACTTAAGATTAAAAGGATCCAATGAATTCAATGATTTTAAGGTGCTGTTTTTTAATCCAGGATATTTGGTAAGTTGCTTCAATAATTTGAATTCCTTAATAAAACAGTTTTTCTCTATCTTTTTGATCAGTTTCTCAGCCTTATATGAGTATCTGTCATGTTCCAATAGGTCATAAAGATTATCATACCCTTCTCTTTTGAGTTTCATTTCTGTTTCCAGCCCAACTCCTGGCATCAATTTAAAATTGGACAGCAATTCATTTTTAATGGATTCCTTTTTATCCTCTAAAGAGAAGTCAATAGCTTGTCTTCTTGTGATTTTTAATGTCTTGCCATAGATATTTTCGATGACTTTGCTGCCTTCGATATCCATCAAATCCCAATCCTTATATTTGTTCATCAGAGCCATTTTTAAATTATTAAAATAAGTGGGAGATTCTTTTTTAGCTCTTTCAAAGGCTTCTTTTGATGGATTGGCTGAAGTTAATGAGTTTGATAGGATACGCTCCAAATATGCTTCATGCTCTTCTCTACGGCTAGACATAATATCATAAATTTATTCTGTAAAGTGAATATGAAAAGTAATGTATGTATATGGCAATTCACAGCAAGGAACAACATCCCTTGAGTTTATAACTACTTTTCCAAATTTGTCCAAATAATCTTCAATCTCAGCTCGAACCGCCTTAACCTTATTCGGGTCATGAACTCTGACATTTCCTAAAAAGCTGGTTCCTTTAGAGGTTTTCATTACAGATATTCCATCCATTCTATAAGGCAATTCATGTTTTTCCAGAATATTGTTAATATCTGTATTGATCTGTTCCTTAATTTCATCTTTATTTTCATTATTGATTTCCATACTATCCCCTATAAATTTAATTAATGTTTTAATTCCAATTAAATTTTTATTCTAATAAATATTTTTATTTAAATTAATGTTTCAATTCCAATAAGAATTCATTAGCCTCTTCATGTCCACTATCAATAGAAATGGCTTTTTTTACAAAAGATAACGCACCTAATTTATCATCCTGTTCATAAAGTATCTTTCCTATGAGATAATAAGCATCTGCACTATCTTCCTTGATGATTATATTGGTTAAAATCTCCTTTGCAATACTATAATTTCCTTTATTATATTCTTCTAAAGCATCGTTATAAGCTTCTTTCATCGGATCTATTTCTTCTTCCGTTCCCATATTTGATTCATCATTTTCATCCAAGATACCGGATACTTGCTCTACTTCATCTTTATCTTCCTTTTGATTATAATAAGTTTCATTGTATGAAATATTATCTTCTAAATCTTGATTTTCCAATTTGGAAAGTTCATCTGGGGATAATTTATTCATTTCATCCCACATATAATCTAAAATGAACTCAGTGGCTTTTTTATGCAATGGCTTATTGTCATTTCCACATTTTGGAGAGTAAATGCAGGAAGGACAACCATTTTCACATTCACAAGTCTTAAGAAGATTCCTTGTAGAATCAGTTAATTTGCTGAAAACATCAATTGCCTTTTCGCAGATACCTATTCCACCTTCATATGCATCATAAATAAAGATGGAAGCTTCCTGTGTATCTTCATGATAATTGGTTGAAAGACCACCAATATCAAATCGGTCACACATTACATGAAGTGGGAACAATCCGATAAGCGCATGTTCAGCTCCATGAAGACCTCCTGCGAAAACTTCATGTTCATTCTTATATCTTTCTTCAACAGCCTCTTTGACACTGTCAGGAATGGTAAACCATAATCCTTTGGTTTTGAATTTTAAAGGTGGCAAATCAAGTATAAATGTGCCGATTGTTTTGGAGAATTCCATCCTTTTATATTTGTAATAATCCTCTTCCACTTCCAATTCGCCATAGTGAACTGTAAAGTCTCCGATTTTAACTTTTTTGATCTTTTTAATTATTTTTGTCTGTGTTCTTTTAAGTGCAACTGTATGTGCATTCACATCTCTTTTTATGACATTGATGAAATGTGTCTTGAAATTGACATCTGTTACAATATAAGTCTGACCTTTATTTATTAAAATAGCTCCTTCATGAGCTTCCCTATACATTTGTGACCTTTCTATCTTTTCTATCAACTGATTGCCGTTCATTACACTGAATATCTCATTTGATATCTGGTCCAGTGAAAATTCAAATGCTGGATTATCATCATAAGGATAAATATAGAATCCTGCACTCTTTTTGATATCCCTATTTTGAACGATGCCATCAATGAATTCCTCATCTACATTGAATACATCCTTAATTTCTTCTAAGCTCAACGGCAATTCATTAGCTGCACAAATGATGTGGTTGTTTAATAACTTTTCATTATTCAAGTCAATTACCACATTTTCATGAGGCTTATCAAAGAAGAACTCTGGATTTTTCATAAAGTATTGGTCCAATTGATTCTCAAATGCAACCAAAATCACAAGTGACTTCTGGTTTCCTCTACCAGATCTTCCTCCTTGTTGCCAAGTGGATATCATGGAACCTGGGAAACCTGAAATAATGACTGCATCAAGGCTACCTACATCTATACCTAATTCAAGTGCATTAGTTGAAGTGACACCTAAATATTTCTTTGATTTAAGGCCGTCTTCAATCTCTCTCCTATCTTCAGCCAAGTATCCCGCTCTATATGCTGAAATCCTTTCCACATATCTCTTTTTCATATGTTCCATATCTCTTTTTGCCCATAATGCGATCAGTTCAGCAATCTTTCTGCTGGATGTGAAACATAGAGTCTGTATGTCCTTTAAAAGCAAATACAAGAATATCTTTTCTGTTTCCTGGTGTATGGATAATCCTTCATCATCTGAAGTGATTTCCAATTTTTTATATGGGTTATATAAGATGAAATCCTTTTCACCGCTTGGGGAACTGTCTTCATCAATAAGCTCAAATTCTTCCCCAGTTAATTTTTCAGCAAGTTCCAATGGATTTGCAAGTGTTGCAGAGGACAATATGAATTTAGGATCTGATCCATAGAAATTAGCAATTCTTTTAAGTCTTCTGATTAAAAAAGCAACGTTTGAACCGAATATTCCCTTATAGTAATGGGCTTCATCAATAACAATATACTTTAAATTGGAATAAAAGCGCTCCCATTGATGATGCCATTGCAATATCAAATGAATTTGGTAAGGGTTTGTAAGGATTACTCTTGATTCCTGACGAATCTTATATCTTTTAGCCTTTGGAGTATCTCCATCATAAGGATTTGCATTCAAATCAAGTTCCAATTCTTCATCAAACTTCCTTAAAACCTTTAATTGGTCATAGGATAATGCCTTTGCAGGATAAATGTATAATGCACATGCATCATTATCCTTAATAAGTTCTTCCAAAACAGGCAAATTGAATGATAAGGTTTTTCCACTTGCAGTTGGAGTTGTAATAATGATGTTCTTGTCTTCTCTTGACTTTTCAATAGCTAATGCTTGGTGTTTGTATAGCTTTATATTATTTTCTTCAAGATAGTCCAATATCTTTTTCTCTAATTTATCGACCTTTTTATAGCTAGCTTCTTTAGATGGAATTGTTTCGACATGTTCGATCTTTTTCCTAAAACGAATATCGTTTTTAAACTTGTCGATATTTTCCCTTTCTCCTTTGTCTTTAGCCATATTTGTCATAATAATCAATAAAAATTTTTAATTTCTGATTTTTAATTAATTAATTTA
>NZ_JAZNIB010000037.1:0-2962 GCF_045577275.1 Methanobrevibacter sp. | reverse complement strand
TACATTCGAAAATCTTTATATATTCTCTTTTTTATAAATAATATTGGTAATTAAGGGATGAAAGATGAATAAAATAAATTAAGTTATTTTTTTAATTTTCAAATCCTATTTTAGGGTTTACAATATTTTCTTTTAAATTTTATTCTGCTTTTTTATAATTATCAATAATATAATGATTTCAAATGTTGGAGAGTTATCTATGAAAAATATCATTGTTGTAGAATGTAAATCCACTGGAAAAAATTTTATTGGAGATATTGCTAATATGGGTTTTAACCCTGTTATTTTAGAAACAAATGTTGCTGATACTGAAGAGGGAAAATTATATTATCAAGCTGTTAAAAACGGTTATGCTGCCATCAAACATGATTTTGAAGTGATTCATGAGAAGGAGACATATGTTGAGACTCTTGAAATGGTAAAATCTTATGATCCTCTTTTAGTCTTACCAGCTAATGAGAGGGGCGTTATATTGGCATCTAAATTGGCTTATGATTTAGACCTTATGGCTAACGATATTGAAAATTTAGATGCCATGACCTTAAAGAATGAAATGCAAAACCGTTTGGCTGAATGTGGTCTTAGACACATTAAAGGTAAAAATGTAACCAATATTGAAGATGCATTGGATTTTTATGACAGCGAAGGATTAACAGAGGTTGTTATTAAACCAGTTTATGGTTCGGGATCTGCAAGTGTTAGAATTTGTGAAAGCAGGGAAGAATTCATTGAAGCATTCAAATTATTGGTTCATAAAACCAATGAATATGGGGATGAGAATGAGGAGTTCTTGATTCAAGAACGTATTAAAGGTGAAGAATATATTGTGAATACAGTATCCTGTGAAGGCATGCATCGTGTAACAACTGTTTGGAAATACCATAAGATCAGAACTAATGATGGTGCTATAATATATGATTCAATGGATTCCATTAATGAATTAAGTATTGGCGAATCAGAAATGATTGAATATGCTTATAATGTAGCAGATGCACTTGGAATCAGATATGGTCCTGTTCATGGAGAATATATGATTGATGATAAAGGTCCTGTACTTATAGAGGTCAATTGTCGTCCAATGGGCGGAGACATGTCTGCAGAATTTTTGGATAGGGTTTCCGGTCAACATGAAACAGACAGTATTTTATATGCTTATCTAAAACCGGATTTATTTAAAGAGCAAATGAAAAGACCATATCAATTGTTTGCTCATGCTTCACTAAAATTTTTCATAGCTCCTAAGGATATTGTAGCAAGATCAGCACCTATGAAAAATATCAGTCTTAAATTAGAAAGCCATTTAAGGACTAAACTAGATGATTTAGGTCATGGATATTCCAAACAATACCTAAAGACTGAGGATTTGAATACAAGTCCAGGTACTGTATATTTGGTTCACGAAGATGCATCCATAGTTCAAAAGGACATTGAATTTATCAGAAACGTTGAAAGAAATGCTTTTTCGATGGTATTGAGTAGTGGAAAGCATGATGCTGAACTTAAAGATGATGAAGTATATATAAATGAGATAAGGCCATTGGTAGAAAAATGTCAAAAATATGGTATTGGTCTTTTAGTAACCGATCAGTTCATTGATGATATTGATATTTTACAGGTCAAACCTCAAGATGTAGGGGATGTTATAGGATCATTTGATTTTATTGTTATTAATTTAAATAAAATTATTTGCAACAACTCGCCTAAAGATGTTATCGAATCTATTTGGGCAACTTTTTCAAAAATCAAAAAGAACGGTTTGATTTTTATTCCAGAAAATACTTATGACCTCTTGGATGGAGGTAAAAACAGTATGGAAGTATTGGTTAAAGCTGCAGGATTAAAAATAGAATTGCCTCCATATGGGGTATTTGACACAATCATTGCATCTAAAAAATAATTAAATAAGGAGATATTATGGAAAGTATTTGTATTCCGGAGGGATATGAAAGTCCCCAAAACATGAAAGACACCCAACAAGCAATTAAAGAAGTACAAGATTATTTTGAAAATGCTCTTGCAGAAGCACTTAATCTAACACGTGTTGCTGCACCTATTTTCGTAACAGCTGACAGTGGGATAAATGATGATTTAAACGGTGTTGAAGAAGCTGTTAAATTTTGCATTACAGAACAGAATAAGGAAGTGGAAATTGTTCATTCCTTAGCTAAATGGAAAAGATTGGCTTTGTATCAATATGGTTTTGAAAAAGGAGAGGGGTTATATGCTAATATGACTGCAATCAGAAGGGATGAAGAGACTGACAATATCCATTCCATTTATGTGGATCAATGGGATTGGGAAAAGGTCATAGATAAGTCTGAAAGAAATATTGACACTTTAAAAGAAACTGTTTTCAGAATTTATATGGTTCTAAAACAGACAGAATATTATATGTGCGGAAAATATCATTTCATGAATCCGTTTCTTCCTAAGGAAATTTATTTTGTAACTACACAGGAATTGGAGGATCGTTGGCCTGATAAAACACCTAAAGAAAGAGAAAACTTAATCACAAGGGAAAAAGGTGCTGTCTTTTTGATGAAAATTGGTGGTCCGTTGGATAGCGGTAAACCTCATGACGGCCGTGCTCCAGATTATGATGATTGGGGATTGAATGGAGATATTTTGGTTTATTATCCTGTATTGGATATTGCCTTAGAGCTTTCTTCCATGGGTATTCGTGTAGATGAAAATTCACTTCCTAAGCAACTTAAAATGGCAGACTGTGAAGAAAGGGAAAGTTTACCATATCATCAAAATGTTTTAAATGAAGTCTTGCCTTATAGTATTGGCGGAGGAATTGGTCAATCAAGAATCTTCATGTTTTTCTTACAAAGAGCTCATATTGCAGAAGTTCAGTCTTCTGTATGGCCAATGGAAGTGTATAAGGAGTTAACTGCACATAATATTAATGTAATTTAGTTTAAATTATTAACTTCTTTTTTCTTCTTTTTTTATTTTT
>NZ_JAZNIB010000036.1:0-1533 GCF_045577275.1 Methanobrevibacter sp. | reverse complement strand
AAGACCGCTTGGCCTCCGACTTATGTGTAGGAAGTGAATTTTTGAGTAAACCGCAAAATAATCAACAACAAGAATATAGAAGAGTTCGTACTCCAAAAAAAGGTGAGATTCCTGGAGTAGTAGAACAAATTATGGGACATGGAAAAATTAAAGTTAGATGTGCTGATGGTAATATTAGAATGACACGTATTCCAGGTAAAATGAAGAAAAGAATTTGGATACGTGAAGGTGATGTAGTTCTTGTAAAACCTTGGGATTTCCAATCCGATCAAAAAGCAGATGTTATTTGGAGATACACAAGAACTGAATCCAATTGGCTTGAAAGAAAAGGTTATTTAACTATGTAAATTAGGTAAATCCTTTGATTTACTTTTTTTATTTTTTATTCAAAAAAATTTTAATTAAGATTTACCTTTACTTTCTTATTCTATTTTACTTTTTTTATACTTTAATTCTTGAAACTTTTTTTAGTTAAATTCTAATTTTAAAACGGTGTTTTTATGGAAAAGAATCCTAAACTAACTGATGCTGATGTGGAACTTATTGAAGAGGATTCCTTAGATTTTGATTCCTTAGATGATGACTTAAATGATGATTCATTAGATGATGATTTCGAAGATGATTCAATGGATGAATCTGATGGAAAGGGCATTGTCGAGAATCCAAGAGTTGCTAAAGCGGATGCAGAAGTTCAAAAATTGATTTCACAAAAAAGAATAAAAGATTCTGATGATAGGAAGGTATCCAGCGAAATCTTTGACAAGGCAACATTGCAGGTACTTTATAAATTAGCCAATCAAGGTCATTTGGATGTATTGAATGGGGCTATTAGTACAGGTAAGGAAGCTAATGTGTTGAAGGGAATCAAGGATGATGGTTCCATTGTTGCCGTTAAGATTTATAGGATTGCAACCTCAGACTTTAAGAAAATGCAGTATTACATTGCTGGTGACCCTCGTTTTAATGTTAGATCAAGCAATAAAAGACAACTAATCAATAATTGGGTTAATAAGGAATTTAGGAATTTGACAAGACTTAAAGATGCGGGAGTATACGTTCCAGAAGCAATTACAAGCTTAAGCAATGTTTTGATAATTGAATTCATTGGTGATGAAGATGGAAACCCTGCACCAACAGTTAAGAATCTTCCACCTCAAGACCCAAATGACTTCTATGAAAAATTAGTGGGCCAAATGGATAAATTCATAAACAAGGCTAATCTGATTCATGGTGACTTGTCAACTTACAATATTTTGAATTATGATGAAGAGCCTGTGATTATTGATGTTTCCCAATCTGTTGTAAGGGACCATATAATTGCTAATGAACTCCTTGAGAGGGACATAAAGAACATCAGCTTTGAATTTTCCAAGATGGGCGTTGACACTTCAATAGAAGACTTGACCAATCGTTTAATAAAAGATTAATATCTTGGGAATCGTATCAATAGACAATTCTCAGATAGAATTCTTTAAAAATATTAGTTTTCAAATGCTCTTAGGAAATCTATTTTTTATAAATATTAAATAAATA
>NZ_JAZNIB010000035.1:0-17052 GCF_045577275.1 Methanobrevibacter sp. | reverse complement strand
TATACTTTACTTATTAAAGTTTACCATATTCTAAAAGTTTAAAAAAAAACAATGATAAAATTTAATATTAATAATTATTAATATATAATATTATAATGATTCATAATGATTGATATATCATATGAAAGCATATATGAATTTTTAAGATTTATAAAATTATAAAAAGAGGTATTATATGTTTGAAAAAGTACTTATTGCAAACAGAGGAGAAATCGCAATACGTATTATGCGTGCATGTCGGGAATTGGACATGAAAAGCGTAGCGGTATACTCAGATGCTGATAAAACTTCTCTTTATACTAATTATGCAGATGAAAGCGTTCCTTTAGGAAACCCTTCACCAAGCCAGTCTTATTTGAACATTGAAAAAATCATTAATGCTGCACTTGACACTGGTGCAGATGCAATTCATCCAGGATATGGATTCTTAGCAGAAAATCCAGAACTTGGAAGACAATGTGAAAAGAATGGAATCAAATTAATTGGTCCTAAAGGAGAGCATATTGAAAAAATGGGAGATAAAATCACTTCCAAACAGTTAATGAAAGATGCAGGAGTCCCAGTTATTGAAGGTACTCCTGATGGAATCTCCGATGTCGAAGAGGCAAAGGAAATTGCTGAAGCGATCGGATACCCTGTAATCATCAAGGCATCAGCTGGTGGTGGGGGAATTGGTATGCGTGCTGTTTATGAGGAAGATGAACTTGTACGTGCACTTGAAGCAACCCAATCAGTAGCTTTGAAAAACTTTGGAGATGCAACAGTATTCATTGAAAAATACTTGGAAAAACCAAGACACATCGAATTCCAAGTTTTAGCCGACGAACATGGAAACACTATCCATGTAGGAGACAGGGAATGTTCCATCCAAAGAAGACATCAAAAGCTATTGGAAGAAGCTCCTTCCCCAATTATGACTGAAGAATTGAGAGAAAGAATGGGTGAAAGTGCAGTAAAGGCTGCTGAATCCATTGGATACAACAGTGCAGGAACTGTGGAATTCCTGTATGAGAATGGAGAATATTACTTCCTGGAAATGAACACACGTATTCAAGTGGAACACCCAATCACTGAAATTGTAACTAATACTGATTTAATCAAAGAGCAAATCAAAATCGCTTACGGGGAAGAATTGGAATACGAACAAAAGGACATTAGCATAACAGGACATGCTATTGAATGTCGTATCAATGCTGAAAACCCACTTGCAGACTTTGCTCCAAACCCTGGAAAAATTACTGGTTACAGATCACCTGGTGGACCGGGTGTACGTTTAGACAGTGGAGTTTACATGAATTATACAATTCCAACTTTCTATGACTCCATGATTTCCAAATTGATTACCAGTGGCCGTACAAGAAACGATGCAGTCAACAGAATGAAAAGAGCATTAAGTGAATATATTATCTTAGGTGTAAAAACAACCATTCCTTTCCATAAGGCAATCCTAAGAAACGAATCATTCCTTGCAGGTGACTTGCACACCCACTTTGTGGATGAACATAAGAAATGGATTGACGCAGAAATGGAAAAAGTGAATAAAGAGGATTTAGAAATGGTAAACCGTATGAAATCCACTTTTATGCCTGGAAAGAAAATAGCTGCTATTTCAGGAGCTGTTGGAACTTATTTCAATGCTGCTCAAGCTCAACAACTTAAAAATAAAAAATAATTAAATTTATAATTTTTACAATCTATTATTCTAAGTGATGATTATGAAAAAAGAAATGATAAAGCTCTTACTTAGCCATGAAGTAATCTCTGATGAGGATGCTGCAAGGCTAGACTCCATCAATGATGAAACTATTGAACAAGCAATCAAGGAATTAGGATTCGGAAAAACTGAACACATTACAAAGGAAAAGATTCTCCCTAACTTGGAAACCGAATATATGGGAAAGGAAATCCTTTGTTTTAGAAAAGTATTTTCCACCAATTCAATAGCTAAATTTTTAGCAAACCACAGTGCTGATGAAGGTACCCTATTAATTTCTGAAATTCAAACAAATGCTAGAGGAAGATTAGGTAAGAAATGGGAAGCTCCAGAAGGTGGAGTATGGATGTCCCTTATCCTAAGACCAAACGTTCCTACTGCTAGAATAGGTTTAATCACATTGGCAACAGGGGTTGCAATAGCAAAAGCCATCAGATCATTAGGTGTTGATGCAAAAATCAAATGGCCAAATGATGTATTGATTAGTGGAAATAAAATTTCTGGAGTTCTGACTGAAGTCAATGCCACATTCAACGAAATTGACTGGATTGTGGTAGGTATAGGAATAGACAGCAATCTTAAATTGGAAGATTTCCCTGAAGACATCAGAATAGGCGCAACTACCCTAAATGAAGAATTGCCAACTAAAGTTGATGAAAATGAACTTATTGCAATATTCTTGAACGAATTTGAAAAGGTTTATGACTTATACAAAGCTGGCGAAATTGAAACTATCCTTAAAGAATGGAGAGATCTTGCAGATACCATTGGAAAATACGTAAACATTACCCAAACCGGTGGTAAAACCACCCAAGGATACGTTGTTGGTATCAATAATGAGGGTAGTTTAATCATTGAAAGACAAGACGGCACATTAGAAAAGATCATTTCCGGTGAGCTTAGAACCGTCGAATAAAATTAAAATTTATATTTTTTAATTAAAATAAACAAAAATAGTACTTTAAACTATTAGATAATAAATAAAATGAAATTAAATTTTCATTTTATTACCTCTTTTTTAAAATAAACAAATATAATAAAATAAAAATTAATAAAAATTAAAAATTAATAAAAATTAATAAAAATAGCTTAATAGCTAAAAATCTCTTTTTAACTATCCCTAATAGAATATTAATTCTTTTGATTTTTCAACATCTTGACATATATTCAAGAGTTCTTCAATTGAAGAATCCACATTTTCATACAATTGATTGATATCCATATCAATTACATCCTGAGCAGACAAATCGAAACGGATTGATGCAGATGCTCCAGGCATCCCCACTGCAGGTATTGTTATAATGCCAAAGTCCTTCAATAAAATCATAGCCCATAAGAAACAACAGTCCTTTTGTGAAAGCTCTGTTTCAATATTTAAGATGTCCAATTGATTCTTAAGGGACTCTTCGCTGACACGTACACCAGTAGGTGTCTTTTCAAACATTTCATACTTTTCAGCAAGCAAACTGTAAAATTCATCCTTTTTGGAAATGGCCTTAAGCAAATTCTCTTCAGTATAATTCTTGATACCATTCACCATAGCCAAAATCAATGGAGGTTGGGCTTCAAGGCCAAATTGATTTGCTTTAATCTTCACCTCATCAACCAAATCAGCTCTACCAGACATCAATCCTCCACGTGGACCCGGCATCAATTTATCTGTGCTGGTGACGACCAAATCAGCACCAAGCTCTGTAGCTTTCCTTTGATTGAACACTGCAGTCCTAAGCCTTGCACCAGAAGCATCATCAACCAATACAGGAATATCCCTTTCATGAGCCATATCGATTACTTGCTTAAACAATTCCTCATCAATGACCTTATGGTCCATTGTAGAGCCTGTTACAACCACTAAAGAAGTGTTGTCAGGTATGTTGAACTTATCAATGTCAACGAATTCATCATAGCTTGCTCCAACTATCTTGCATGATCTTGGAATGGATGGATGTGCTGGAAATTCAGCTAAGAAATGACTTACGTGAGTTCCTTTTTCAACCAATGCCAAAATGCTTGCTAAGATTCCGGAACTTGTTCTGTTTACAGCCAAAACCTTTTCTCCACCGAGATGTTCCTTACCTGCAACTTGAAGTTCATCTTCAAAGATAGCTGGGCCAACATAGGTTTCCAAGAGATTCAACTCTTCTTCACTTGCTATAAAACCACCAGAAAGTCCTGTAACATCATATAATGAATCTCTTCCCCCATTATCGATAATCTCTCTAATGATCTTCAAAGCAGATTCCCTTTTCTTAACTTCATCCAATGAATTATTGACAATCATGATAAAACCTTAATAAACTTAAAAAATTAAAAATAAGCAAATCGATTAATAATAAAAAATTTCAAGAATAATAAAAAAATAGAAATTCTAAAAATAGAAAATTATTCTAAAAGTAGAAAAAAATTCTAAGAATAGAAGATGATTCTAAAAATAGAATTATAAAAATGATTAGTCTAAAAGACTTAATTCAAAATCAGAGAATGATTCAATGATTACTTTTAAATCTTTTTCACTGATGTCCATTTGGGTAAACTCTTCACCTTCGGAATATGCATATTCAGCGTGAACGATGTTTCCTTCAGGACTGGTATATAACATTACAAAGTCTTCCTGTTTTTCAGGGTTTTTAGTAGGTAAACTGATAGTAAAGGAAAGACCTAATTGATTGAAGAATTTTTCTTTTTCTTCTGCATCCTTATTGCACTTTTTTAATTTTCTGATTCTTGATTTTAATTTTTTTTCAGCTGCTTCTGCAATGTCTGCCATTGTATCACCAAAATAATCATAATTTTTTAAATAAACATTTATTATAAAACTATATTTATTTAGATTTTTATCATATTTAAAATAATAGGTATAAGAATTTTTTAAAAAAAAATTGAAATTTTCCATTCCTTTTAAACAGCCTATCTCTTAACAACGACCTTAGATGTTTTTGAAACTGCCTTATATGATTTGTCACCTGCAAATTTTGCAGTGAACTTATAGGTTTTTCTTTTGGACAGGCTTACCTTGACCTTTGCAACTCCTTTGGAATTTGTTTTTGCAGTGTATTTTTTGCCGTTGATTGTGAAAGTTATCTTTTTGTTCTTTATGGCTTTTCCTTTGCTGTTCTTTAATGTTGCAGTCAAATATTTTTTCTTGTTTCTTAGCCTATAAGTCTTTTTAGGTGCAGTTAACTTCAATGTTTGCTTTTTGACATAGACCTTGACAGTTTTGCTTGAAGCACTGAGTTTTTCATCCCCTGCAAAACTGATTTTAAAGCTGTATGTTCCTGCTGTTGCAATATTGATCTGCAAGCGAGCAACACCTGATTTATTGGTGACTCTGCTAAATGTCAAATCATTGAATTTGAAAATGACTGTTTTACCAACTAAAACCTTTCCATTCGCATCCTTTAAGGTCATTTTAAGATATTTTCCAATCTTTCCGTCAATAGCCTTAACCACTGTAGATGCATTCATATTGCTTGCCACAACATTAGTGGCTGTCTTGACTACATTTACATCAAATGTGTAATTTGAAGAGTCATAATATCCATCACTTTCAAACAGGACCATGAACTTATATTTTCCTGCAGGCAAGTTCAAAGCATATCCTACAGACCCGTTATTTGTATTCAAAGTCAAAGGATTCATAGTATAATTATTGTTAGAACTTATCAGCTTTAATGTTATGTTCTTGTTTGTAAGTATATTATTGTAGCCATCAATTAAAGTAATGGTCACAGATTTGCCTGATTTGACAGTTGTATTGACTGTTGCTATCTTCAAGAATTCGGTATGGGTAGCATATTCAACAACTGAATCTTTGACAAGGCTCTGATGAGAGCTATAGGATAAGCTCTTAAGAGAGAATGAATTGATTACAGCTGCTTTCTTTTCATTGAATTTCAATGTCATGACCAATTTTGCTGATTCACCAGCATTTAAATTGTCAATGACCCATAGGCCATTTGTCTCATCAAAAATTCCCCTATCTACAATATGAGAAAGAAGAGTGACACTGTCATCTAAAAGTGAACTTACATTGATTTCGCCGGAAGGATCTGCTTTGTTGGACACTGTTATATTGAATTGGATTGAATCTCCTTCAAGGTAATAAGAGAAATTGGTTTTGATATCCAATGACAAGTCTGCATATCCAGTGTAAGCCTTAAGACATACATTTGCATCAGTTAATTTCATTCTGCTTATTCTTTTATAAAATTTGCTTACTGAAAGATTCATAGCCATATCATACCAGTTAACGCCATCTGGACTGATGAATGATTGATTTGGTTCAGCAGTGACTTTTGTACTATAATCTGAGCGTTTAGATTCAATTGCAACTGGGAATAATGAATCTGGAGTGGTTAATTTTACGGTAATCTTAAAGACATTTCCTTTTGCCACATCCACAAATTGATTTAGCTCTACTGTATGATATCCTGCTCCAGTTAAATTTCCTTCTTGAACAAGCTTGGAGACTCCGTTGACGGTTATGTTAACCAAATAACTTGAAGAACCGAAGGTGTATAAACCAAATGCCTTGATTGGATTGTTTGATTCTGCAGTAAATTGGTTTGCAAACCATGCAGTATTGGAATTGTATCCTACAGATTCATAACTGTTTCCAAGCATATCGTATTGATAAATACTCTTATATTCAGTGAGATTCTCAACTGAACTGATAGCTATTGCTGCAAATTGGTCTGTAACTCCTGGGAAAGTGGAATCATAATAGGAAACATAGTAATATCCTCCATCTCCCTTGGTGTCACCCCAACTGTTTTTAATAATCCAAGCTCCATCTCCTGGAGGTACTGGATTAAAACTGCTTGCTGGGTAATTGTCATCCCATCCTACAATAGCCACTGCATGATTGTTAGTATTTGGAATGTCAGAATAACCTGTTCCATTGCTTCTCAACATGGTAGAGTAAATCGGAGCGTATAATGCACCATACTGTAAAATCGCATATTTTATCTGGTCATTATCCAAATAGTTTAAACGTAAAGGAACATATTCAAATCCTGTAACGTATTTCTCAATATCCAAGTCTTCAAGAGGAATATTGGAAGGATAAGGGTCTAAACTTTCATTTACAGGCCCACTGCCTCTCAAGAGATAAGCAAAGGCCATGATATGATTTCCTCCACTGCTACTTTCTTCAGTACCATATGTTCCATTTTCATACATTGCATTTTTCATGTTGTTTTCTGAGAAGTCATAAGTGATGTTCTCAAATTTCAACAGATATGATTCTAAAGCTGCATACATGGCAAATGCCCAACAATCCCCATTGCTGCCTTGATTTTTAACGCTTGTGACTAAACCAAGATCCCTTAAATCATAGCTGGAAGGCAAATCACCTAATGAATCAATATCTACAATATCTGAAATGATCAATTGGTCTTCAAGACAGGACAGTATAGTTTTTACTGTTTTAATTCCATTATTTGTGAAATTAGTATTTTCAAAGCGATAATTTCCATTCATATTATAGACTGTGCTGTTTGCTGAAGAGTTTCCATTCGCATAATTATTTGAGATAGTTGAATTAATTATTTCAAGCAATACCCCCTTATGCGCAATAGCTGAACCATAGACATAGGAACCTTTGATTGTGTTGCTGGTGATTGTAGAATTGATTATAAAAGTATTACGCCCATCCCAAATGGAAATGGCACCGCCTAAAGAGTGATACCTTGAGTCAAGGGTAGTGTTTGAGATGCTAGTGTTGAATAATGTTAAAAATCCTTTGGAACTATATATGACTCCGCCAGTACTGTAATTTCCTTGAATGCCATTGTTAGTGAATTTAGAATTGAAAATACTCAATTCACCCAAATTACTGTATATGACTCCACCATATTTGGAATATGTTCCACTGAGATCATTTGAAAATATATTATTGTTTGAAAAAGTGGAATTGTAAATTTTAATGAAACCTTTCTCATTATAGATAACCCCACCTTCACCATGGCTTGAACCACTATCATATGCATGATTATCCTTAAAAATAGAATTGATAATATTTAAACTAGAATATCTATTATAAATTGCTCCACCATTCTGATTTAAACCTTTTGTGAAAGTTAGATTAATTATATTAACAACAATGTTGCTGGCTGAAATATACAGCAATTGAGTCTGGTTTAAACCATTTATAATGGTGCTTTTAGCATCTTCCCCAATAATATTGATTGATTTTGACACATGCAACTTATTGGTAATGCTATAGGTTCCCTTTGCAATGAATATGTTGCTAATTCCATAAGTGGATAAATGGTCAAATCCATCTGCAATGCTTTTGAATGGATTTAATTTAGTACCGTACTGCTCTGAACCAGTGTAGGAAGCATTTACATATATTGTATTGCTGTCACTGCAATTAATTTCAATATTAGCAAAATCAGTGTCTAAATCAGGCAAAAGATTTCCATCAGGACTGGATGAATCTGACAAAAGATTTTCATCGCCATCTGATAAGACCTCATACTGACTACTGTCGTCATATTCATCATCAGATGCTTGAATATTCTCATTAAAAACTGCAGATTCCTCATCATAACCATTTGAATCAGAATCCGAAATAATATCTTCATCCAATTCTTGATCAATTATCAAATCATTATCATACAATTGATTTGAATCAATATCTCCATCCAAATCACTTGCAAAACTTATAGGAATTGAAACTAACGCTATAAATAATAAAATGATAATTATTCCATTCCTGAATTTCATTTTACCTATAAAAATTTTGATTAATTTAAATTATTTTTAATAATAAATAAGTGAATTAATCATAAAGACTGTTGCCTTGAGCGTCCATAGCTACAATCAAAGGACCGAAGGACACTACATCCAAGTCCCAAATAGCTTCAGGCATTCCAAGGTCTAGCCAATTTACCCCCTTAATCTCATTGACCTTATCTACATACAATGCGGCACAACCCCCTGTTGCCACCACATAAACTGCATTGTTTCTGATTAAAGCCTCTCTGACAGAATCGTCCATTCCACCTTTACCGATGATGATCTTAGCACCCATATCCAATACATCAGATTCATATGGATTCATTCTCATGGAAGTTGTAGGACCTACTGCAACCATTTCATATTTGCTTTCCCCATCATCAGTTTCCTCTTCTTTAATGATAGGTCCTGCATGGAACAGAACTGCTCCCTCAATGTCACAAGGAGCTCCCTCTTCCAAGATTCTTTTATGTGCCTGGTCTCTTGCTGTCAATATTTGACCGGAGATTGCAATTACATCTCCAGCCTTTAATTTATTAATATCCTCATCAGTTATAGGTGTAGTTAATTCTATCATGAAGCCACCAAATTTTTCATCATTTTAATTAATTTAAGAATTTTTTTATAATTTAATTTTTATGTGTTTGATTTTATATATTTGCTTTAAAAAAATCAAATAGTATATGTTTATATAAAAAAATATTATATATATTATAATGTTAATATTATATTTTTAATTTTTTAATATATAATAATTTATACTTTATTTTTTTGAGGAAAACAAAGGTCTGATTATTAATGTCCAGTATGAGTAGTGTTGCAGGATTATCAAAATATATAAGAACATTGCCTGACGCTCTAACTTCATTGCTATTGATTATTGTAATGAGTTTTATTATAGGGTCAGTATTATTTTTAGTTGAACCTATGGCGATAGACAGCGGTTTGGAAAACTTCTTTTATGGAGGAGCATTTGGATTTGTTGTCTTTGGATTGCCAGCAATCATTACAGGTTCTACAGATCAGTTTTTTGTTGACACCCTAAAGGGAATAAACCTCAAGACAAAACACTCCATGTTCTTAGGATTTATGTCTATGCTTATTGCAGGACTTGTAAGCCTTATTGGAACTGTAGTCGGAGCCATATTCCATTTGGACCTATTTTTCAACTCCATCCTATTCGGATCAGTGCTGGCATTTGCATTCAATGCTCTTGTAATTTGGAGTACAACCAGGATAAAAATTATCAATTCATTCCTTATTGCAATTATCCAGCCATTGCTTATGATTGGAATGCTCATCATCACCAGTTTCTTAAATGATATTGAAGGAATGTTTGAACTTGGACTCTTTACAACAATCTTCAAAGTAGTCATAGCTAGCCTAATCTTTTTGCTTGCTATTTACTCATTGATAAGCGTTGTAAATTCCCCAATGAAAAAGAACTTAGGATTTGGAGCATTGGACATTCTCAGTTACTTCATTTCCCATATGAATGAAGGTTCAGACAGCATAGAAGAATTGTTTGACAATGTTGGAGAGGCAATCGACACATATGTGGGAGTTGCAAGCTTTAAAAAATTGGATGGTGACATAAAGGCACTGTTTATAAGCCCATGTGTACATCCAGGACCTCTTGGAGATATTGGAGGTTCAAATATGCCAACAATCTTAGCAAATAGCTTTGATTCATTTACAATGGTTGCTCATGGACCATCTACACACGATTTCAACCCAGTTTCAAGTAAAGAAATCGTTAAAATTGAAGAGGCTGTGAGAAAAGCATTGGATAAAATGGAATATTCTCCATTTGCAAGTGAATTTATTAGATATTCCCATAAAAAAGCAAATATCGGAGTTCAATTCTTTAAAAATGGATCAATCCTCCTGTCTACATTCGCACCATCCGGAAGTGATGATATCGAATATGGTGTAGGACTTGCAACATTGTTTGAAAGCCAAAGGGTATTGGGAACCAAAAGCAATATTTTGGTTGACTGCCACAATTCATTCAACCCTGAAAAAGGGGAAGTCCTTCCAGGAAATCCGGAATTCTTCCAATTGCTTGATACAATCAAATTGATTCAGACAAAAGACCTTGAACATGAAATCCAAGTGGGATGCCATTATACAGATCTTGGAGGATTCGACAAGCATCAAGGAATAGGTGAAAGCGGTTTGAAAACCATGGTCATTGAAGTTAACGGCCAAAGAACAGCTTATGCATTATTCGATGCAAACAATATGGAACTTGGATTTAGAGAAACAATATTCAATGCAGTTAAGGACTTGGAAATCGATGAGATAGAAGTGATGACATCAGATACCCATACTGTAAATACATTATCTGCAGGATACAACCCAGTGGGAACTGTAGAAAAGGAAAAAATCCTCGAATATCTTAAATTATCCATTCAGGAAGCTATAAATGATTTGGAACCTGTTGAAGCAGGGGCAAATATAGAAAGAATCTACAATCTTAAGACATTCGGTCCAAAGAATTCAACTGAGCTTATTTCCACAATCAGTTCTATCGTAGCTGTAAGTAAGATCATAGCTCCTTTAATCTTTATTGTAGCAATTCTCTTTGTATTGATTTGGATTTTCATATTATAAAAATAAGTTTTTAAAAAATAAATTAGGTGTGAAAAAAGATGATTACCTGTAATGTATGTGGACATTTGAATCCAGTTGGTGCATTGATTTGCGAAAACTGTGGATCTGACCTTTCAGACAGCCCAGATTACGGTGGATTCGACGAAGATGATGAATTTTTCTAAAGTTTTTTAATTTAAAAAACTTTTTTTCTATTTTTAATTATTAATCAACTTTAATTTTAATATTTTTAATCTATTTTAAATCTATTTTTATTTTTAACATATAATTAACTCTTATTTTTAAAAAAATGCCTAAATTTCGCTTAAAAAATAGACTATGAAGTTATGAATTAATAAAAAAGTTAAAAATTTATTAAAAATTATAAAAAATAGTTAAAAAATAGAATTAAAAAATAAGTTAAAAGAATTAATAAAAAAGAAAAAGTTTTGATCAAACTTTTTCAAAAGTTTGTTAGATATAATTAGTTATAATAGTCCATAAAATGAACCAACAGAAACCGAATGGTAAAATTCCGTCCCATAACCATGCGGAAAATCCTTCGATTTCACCTTCAAATGCTTTTTGACAGAATTGTCCAACGAAATAAAGAATTACAACACCTATTGCAAAAGCAAATACATGGTTTGTAAATCCTATCATTCCAGTTGTAAATACTGTGGATATAAGAGCTGCAACTATTGCAGCAGCAATATGAATAGATACAATTTTAACAGTAGAATCCATTAATCTTTCCTCCAATTATAAAAATAAATATAAATTAATTTTGATTTAAAAAAGTTTTTGATAAGTTTTGAATATAATCATAAAATTTTAGAAATATAAAAAATATATTAAAATAATATTAAAATCATATAAAAACTATAACTATTAATTATATAAGTTAATATAATATATAAAATATTGCATAAATTAATATGAAAAATTAGGTTTTTATCTAAAATTGAAAAAATTAAATCAATGAAAATAATAAAAATTAAAAGTAATTAATTTATCATAATTATATTCAAGTGAGAAATATGAAATCAATGTCCAATGTAGACATATACACAATATGTCAAGAACTAAATGATTTGTTAGCTGGTGCAAGAGTGGATAAGTCATTCCAGCCTACCAAAGATACTGTGGTGATGAGATTCCATAAGGCAGGTACTGGAAGATTGGATCTTGTAATCCAAGCAGGAAAAAGAATCCACATAAGCCAATACCCATTAACAAATCCTCAAAATCCACCAGTTTTTCCAATGCTTCTTAGAAAAAGAGTCAAAGGGGCAAATGTAGTCAGTGTAGAACAGCATAACTTCGATAGAGTTGTGGAAATCAAGATGAAAAAGGAAGAGACATACACACTTATCGTTGAACTCTTTGCAAAAGGAAACATAATATTATTGAATGAAGCTAATGAAATCATTTTGCCTCTTAAAAGAAAGCATTGGAGTGACAGGGACATAAGCTCCAAAAAGGAATACATTTTCCCTCAAGAGAATGGGATCAATCCAATCACACTTACAATCGATGAATTCAAGGAAATCATTGCTGGTGGAGATGATGAAGAGATAGTAAGGGTTCTTGCTACAAACGGACTTGGAAGCCTTTATGCAGAAGAGATAATGCTAAATACTGAAATAAGCAAAAAGACATCCTGCTCCTCATTAAGTGTTGAAGAGATTAACGCTATTTATAATGCCTTGAAAACTGTCTTTGAACCTTTGGAGAAAAATGAATTCACTCCAATGATTGTAAACAACAAAAAGGAAATTGAAGAGCTGCAAAAAGAAAATCCTGATAAAAAGTATAAATCCAAGGAGGATGTTATTTCAATAAGTATCAAACAGTATGAAGGATTTGAAGAGGAGGAATTTGATAGTTTCAATGAAGCCTGCGATGAGTTCTATTCCTCTAAAGTCAAAAATGAAATAACAGACATTCAGGAATCTGCATGGAACAAGAAAGTGTCAAAATTCTCAAAACGTCTTGAAAAGCAGGAAGAGACATTAGCTAACTTTGAAAAGACAATTGAAGATTCCCAAAAGAAAGGGGAACTCATATTCACAAATTATGTTCAAGTTGACAATATATTGAATGTAATCAAAGGTGCAAGGGAAAAGGACTATGGATGGAAGGAAATAGGAAAAACATTGAAGGATGCCAAAAAGTCTGGAATGCCTGAGGCGCAGATATTCGAATCCATGGATCCTCTTGGAAACATCACATTGAGAATTGATGATGTGAGCATTGCACTTGACAGCAAAAAGTCCATACCTGATAACGCTGAAGTCTACTATGAAAAGGCTAAAAAGGCTAAGCGAAAAATAAAAGGTGCATTGATAGCTATTGAAAACACCAAAAAGCAACTTGCAGATATGGAAGCCAAAAAGGAAAAGGCAATGGCAAACATCATGGTTCCACAGAAGAGAGTGAAGAAGAATCTCAAATGGTATGAGAAACTTAGATGGTTTGTCTCAAGTGATGGAATATTGGTTGTCTGCGGAAGGGATGCAGGTACAAATGAAGCTGTTGTGAAGAAATATTTAGAACAAAATGATATTTATTTGCATGCAGATATACATGGTGCTCCTTCAGTTGTAGCGAAAGTACCATCCGATTCATTAAATGACAATTTGCTTAAAGAATTAGGTGAGTTTTCAGCTTCCTTTTCAAGTGCTTGGTCGAAAAACTTCACATCTCAAGACGTCTATTGGGTGGAGCCAGACCAAGTTTCAAAAACCCCAGTTTCCGGTGAGTTTGTACCTAAAGGTGCATTCATCATTCGTGGACATAGAAACTATATTAGGGGTTGCAAGCTTGAGATTTCCATAGGTCTTGTTGACTATGATGGTGAGAAAAGAATAATGGCAGGACCTACCGATGCAATGAAAAACTATACAAACAAATTCGTTACAATAAAACCAGGTTTTACCAAAAAGGAAAAAATAGCTAAAGAGATATTGTCCAGAATCAATGAGGATGACTTATTGACCTTGGATGATGTTGTAAGGGTATTGCCTAGTGGAAAATGTGATTTTGTTTAAATCCATTTTCTTAAATTCCTTTTTAAAACAATGGAAATATCTGAAAAAATATTTACTTCTTTTAAATAATTAAAATAGGAAAAAACAATAACTTTTTTTAAAAATAGCGAAGAAATAGAAATAAAAAATAGAAATAAAAATGGAATTAAAATAGAAATAAAAAAATTAAAAAAAATAATTATAAGATTATTCCTCTTTTTCAAAATCCGGTTTGTAATATTCCATTGGATTCATGATAACAACATCCACATTAGGATGAAGCTGATTTACAAAATTGGAAAATATTGCAGGATCTTGTTCTATAACAGGGAAAGTGTTGTAATGCATTGGAATGACAACTTTTGGAGCTAACCACATAGCTGCCAAAGCCCCTTCAAATGGACCCATAGTGAATTTGTCACCGATTGGAACCATTGCAATGTCTGGCTTATAGATTTTTCCGATTACATTTTCCATATCTGAAAAGAGTCCAGTGTCTCCTGCATGGAATACTTTAGTTCCATCTGGGAAAGTGAATAGGAAACTTCCAGGATCTCCTGCAGGACGAACTTCATCAGTGAAATCAATTGAAGATGAATGTCTTGCATCCAACATGGTAATCTTGATTCCTTGAATGAAAACGGAACCACCAGTGTTCATGCTTACACATTCAAAGCCTTGCTCTCCTAAAAACAGTGAAATTTCATGATTTGCTACGAGAGTTGCATTGGTGTTGTTAGCTATTTCCATCGCATCTCCAAAGTGGTCTGAGTGACCATGGGTAATGCAGATTATGTTTGCATCCAATTCCTCTACAGGAAGAGGGCATGCAGGATTGTTGCTAATAAATGGGTCAACTAAAATCTTTACTCCTTCATCACTAATCAATTCAAATGCAGAATGGCCTAAATATCTCATTTCCATAAATTTCACCTTTTTAGTATAATGATTTTTTAATAAATATAATGAAAAAATTAATTTAACATAATAATTTTAATTATTTTCAGCAATTGCATTAATATCCAAATCCTTAGCTATATTCCAGGATGATTCGAACAATTCCTTAATGTTTTCTACAGATTCCTTGTCATCATAAACAGCACCATATTCGAAATCATCCTCATCCAAACTATTGGATATGATCAATGCATGAGAAGTGTCTCCAATTAAGTTGAATGAATCTACAGAAGCCAATGTCTTTATTTCAACTCCTTTTTTAATAAGGGAACTCAATAAGAGAACATATGAAATGTCCTCCAAATCAAATTCCTGAATGATGATTCTGGTTTTGATTTTTGAAATGCTTGACAAGAATCTGTCACCCATATCCTTGATTGTAGGTGCTTCCAATAGGATTTCCTCTTTAGAATGATTTGCAACCTCTTCAAAAGCTTCTTGAGAAGTTAAGATTCCTTTCTCACAGATTACATAACTATTCAATAATTTTGGAATAGGCAATGATTCTGGGTCATTAGGGTCTATTGTAATGGTTTCCTCAGGAGCAGCTGTAATTTCTGAAATATCTGGAGATTCCTCTAAGTCAGGGCCCTTAGCCTTTGGAACTGGTCTTGGAATATCCTCAACCTTAGCAGCAGGTTTAGGAATTTCTTCAACTTTTGCCTTAGGCTTAGGATGACCAAGAACCTCAGATTTCCTATGAGGCCTAGTTAAATAAGCATTCACATCTTTCTTGGAAGCAATTGGATTTGTGGAGGCAATTGATGTTGGTCTTGGCAAGTCATCTGCTGAAGGAGCAACATACTCTAAATCTTCATCAGCTCCAGTTTCAGCCAATGTGCCATAATCCTCATCATCGTATCCGCCTAAGTCCTCATCAGTTATGCCATGTTCTTCCTTATATTCCTCATCAGCATAGATAGGAGTGATAACTCCATCATCTTCCCCTTCATCATAGATTACATTATTGTAGAGAGTATTTTGAGATTGGGATAAGTTGTAGATAGGCTCTTCCAATGCCTCATCCAAATCAATCTCATCAATAGGCAAAATGATTTCCTCATCAATGGTTTTAGGAATTAGGCTGTAGCTTTCATCAGACACTTCATTATCATAAATTGTTTCAGCATCGCCAACACTTGCCAAAGCCTTGGATATTTCATTTGACCTTTTAGGAGCATCTGCCAAATTAATGGTTTGGCCAGATTTCTTCCTAGGTCTGCGAGTAACCTTCATAGGTTTTTCGTAATTAGGTGTAAAGTAAACGGTATCAGGGTTGGATTCTTCTTGGTTTTCTTCCAAATAACCATAACTTCTTCTTTTTGGCTTGTTAGATTTTCTAATGGATGGGAGTTTGAATTTAGGTTTTTCCTCTTTTACTGGTTTGGTCTTGAAGACCTGTTTGCTTTCATCGATTGGAGCATCATATTTTATTTTAGGTTCTTTAGGAGCAGTGCTGTTTAAGAAATCATCAAGAGTTCTGCTGGATCCGTCTAATCCAGATGAACTGTCACTATGAGATTTCAAAACTGATTTGGAACTTTTGCCATTGCTTCCATCCAATTTGGCATTGACTAAATCTTCAACCTCTTTAGCACCTTCCATTACACGGGAAAGGGGATCATTTGATTTTTGATTCAATCTGGACCTTGAATTCCTTCTATAATTCTTTGAATTCAAAAGTCTTATAACAAATACTGAAAGCAATTTATATAATCCAAATATGGTGATTAAAACACCAATGATTAAAATCAAATCTATCAACCGATAGATGATGCTTCCATAAACAAGAACTAAACCAATGACGGTTAATAAAATACCAGTAAATATATCTAACGAATCTGCCACGAATACCCACCTAAAATATATATTTTAATGATTATGATAATTTTCATTTTCGATTATGATAATTTTCGTTTTCTAAAAATACTTTAAAAGTTCTTAATATTTTAAATTATTAAAAAATTCTTTTTTAAATTCTCAAATTTCATTTAATTTTTAATAAAAATT
>NZ_JAZNIB010000034.1:0-7561 GCF_045577275.1 Methanobrevibacter sp. | reverse complement strand
ATAAACTTTTTAATATTTTTTAATTAGCGAAAGATATTATAGACAGTTTTATCGAGGATTTGGTCTCTTTTATAGATAATGGATTGGTTTATTTTAAAATTGGAATCGTTAATCGCTTTTTGATTTAAAAATAAGATAATGTTTTTATTAAAATGATATTGGGATTTAAATCAGGTAAAACCCGTTTATTCTATTTTAGTCTGATTGATTGATTTTGAAACTTATTGTTTTAAATTTTGATTAATATCAGTTATTTTTTAAAGGTTTTTTCATTTTGAATTTAAAATGGTTTTTTAGGTGATAAACAATCGTTTATGATTATTTTAAATCTTTTAATGAGAATTATCACTATGAACTGTTTTACAAAGGACCTTACTATAAATAATCAATAAACTTATCGGAGAGGATATTTATGGCAAGACCAGAATGGATCGCATACAGTAACGAAGAAATCGAAGAATTTATTGTAAAATTCAAAAGAGAAGGTAAATCTGCAAGTCAAATCGGAGTAATTTTAAGAGACCAATACGGTATTCCTAGTGTCAAAGAAGTCACTGGTGAAAAAATTACCCAAATCTTAAAAAGAAACGGTCAAGCTGAAGATTACCCTGAAGATTTAATGAATTTAATTAGAAGAGCAGTAAATATCAGAGATCACTTAGAAGAAAACCCAAAAGACCTTCATGGTAAAAGAGGATTAACTATCATTGAATCTAGAATCCGTAGATTAGGTAGATACTATGCAGCAAATGGTCAATTACCAGAAGGATGGAGATACGATCCAACAAAAGCAGCACTTCTCGTTAAATAGGGATAGTGAAAAACACAATTCTCTATTGAATAGAGGGTGTGAAGCTTCAGATATGCTAAAAAAGCATATCGAAAATGAAAACATTATTAGATTAATTTCTCATAATGATGCTGATGGAATTTCATCAGCAGGTATTATAGCCAATGCTATAAATGAAGAAGGGGGACAATTCCATATAACAATTGTTCCTCGTCTCAAAGCAGATGTCATTAGGGATGTTGCAAAGGAAAAATATGAGTTGTATGTTTTTTCAGATATGGGCAGTGCCTGCATCAAGCAACTCAATTCTCTAAAGGCAGATGTCATTGTTGCAGATCATCATCAACCAAGTGCCCATCAGGCAAATGACAATATTGTTCATGTAAACCCTCACCTATTCGGCATCGACGGAAGTCGTGACCTAAGCGGTGCAGGTTCCAGCTATATTTCAGTTAGGGACATGGATAAAAAACATTTGGCTTATATGGCTCTTATTGGCGCTTTTGGCGATATGCAGTGTCAGAACAGATTTACTGGCGTAAATCAATTGATATTGAAAGATGGTCAAGAGGCAGGCAATTTGGAAATCCATGAAGATTTAAAGATAGTCTCCAAAGCACAGGAACCTCTATTCAAATCAATTGCATATACCTTGAATCCTCCGCTTCCTGGATTGACAGGCAGTTTGGAGAATTCACAGGAACTCCTTGAAAAGATGGGGGTTTCCTATGGTATTCAGTTCATTGAATTGGAAGATGAGGAAAAGGATGTTGTCAAGGATGAGCTTGTAAAGGTAAATCCTCAAATCTTTGGTGATGTCTACAGTGTTCCTCGTGAACATCCAGTTTTACGTGATTTGGAAGAATATTCTGCAATCTTGGATGCTTGTGGTAAAAACAAGGAGTATGGATTGGCGCTTAGCATAGTTCTTGGTGAAAGAGGCGAATCTTTGGATAAGGCTCTTGAACTTCAAAAGGCTTATAGGAATGATCTCACTAAAGGATTCGATTGGATCAGCCGTGAAGGCGCTCAACAATTGGAGAATATCCAATTCCTCTACAGTGAGGATAAAGTTCTTAAAAGCATTATGGGAACAATTGCTGGTGTAGGAATGTCTGCTAAAATATTGGACGACAATAAACCTATTTTAGGTTTGTCCAGACTTCACAAGGATATTAAGGTTTCTGGCAGAGCAACACGTCCTATGGTTGCCCGTGGAGTCAATTTAGGCAAAGCTTTGGCTGATGTATCAGTGAACTTTGGTGGTCAAGGTGGTGGACATGACATCGCAGCTGGTGCTATGATACCATATGAAGCTAAGGATGAATTCTTACATTTAGTTGACCAATGTATTGGTGAACAATTAAATAGTTAAGATAATTCTTAGCTATTATTTTTTTTTTATTAATTGCTATTTTTTTTTAAACTATTTTTTCATGTTTTTAGCTTTTTTAATAATTTGATCAATGTTTAAGCTATTTTTTCATGTTTTTAGCTATTTTTATAGTTTATTCAATGTTTTATCTTTTTTATTTAATTGTCACATACTTTGTTAATTATTCTATACCATGCATGAGTTTTTTAATTCTATTTCTGAAAAGTGTCCAGAATATGAAAAGAGTTCCTGCAAGTATGATGAACACCCATAAAAATGCTGCTAAATCAGGGATTGGAATGATATTGAATAAATCATTGGCCACTCCTGCCTTTTCTGGGAATGAACTTGCAAATATACCTGCAAGCACTGCTGATATTGCAGTTGAGGCATAATATGTTCCGACCATTAAGGAAGCATGCTTTACCGGTGCCAATTTTGAAATCAAACTTAATGCTATCGGTGATATAAATAGCTCTGCAATAACCAGTGTAAAGTTAAACAAGACCATCCAAATCATACTCATTTTTCCTGGTGATAAATACGCAGGTATTAAAAGAATTATGTATGCTATAACGATTGATAACAATCCTATGCTCATTTTACCAATGGATGAAGGTTCCTTATCTCTATTATTAAGCATGGAAAACATTTTTATGAAGATAGGGCTGAGAATTATAACAAACAATGGATTTAGACTTATATACATTTGAGGGCTTAGTGTATAGTGGATGAATGGGACAGTATTGTCAACATAATTCATCACCAATATAAGCATTGATGTATTGATTTGTTCAATTGCAGAACATAGTATAATGACAACAATGAGAATTATTAAACTTGCTTTTATGCGGTCCACTTCTATCTTGCTTAATTTTCTATTGATATCATCGCCAAATTCTGCTTTGATATCCTTGTAAAGAGGGTTTGTACCAAGAGGGGTGCCATCTTCTGAACATAAGTATCTGTCCTTGATTACAAAATAGCTGATGAGTCCTATTATATTGGCTATTGCACCTATCAAAAATCCATATTGATATAAGCTAGGGTCATGCACTCCAACGACCACTCCTAAAATCAATGGACCAAAAAATGCACCAATATTGAATACCATATAGAAAAGGGTATATGCTGCATCCATAAGGGATTCTTGGCCTTTATAAAATAGTGTTATGAAGGAAGTGGCACTTACTTTCAGAAAACCGCTGCCTATTGCGAGGAAGACCACACCTATCAAAAATATGATTTCAGGGGCGCTGAAGATAAAACTGGAATGGGTTGGGGTGGATAAGCTTAAACGATACAGGCTTGCATCATATGCAAATATCAATTGTGAAGTAAGCATCAATATGGAACCTAATACTATTGCCTTCCTGTTTCCTAAATGGGAGTCTGTAATTTGCCCTGTAGCCAATTGGAGGAAGTATGCAGATCCAATTATTACCCCATAAAGAAGAGTGGCGAATGACATTGAAAAATGCAGTACCTCCATCATATACAGTACCAATAGTCCACAAAAAATATAAAAGCTGAATCTTTCCCACATTTCTATAAATGAAATTGCGTATACTCCCTTCGGATGTTCCATCATAACCCTCCAAATTTAATCTTTATATTAACTTATTAAATTATATAGAATTATTTATATGTTTTACATTAAATATATTTAACTAATTAATAACAAATAAGGTGCTGTGATGGAAAACATAATTATTGTAGAATGTATGTCTACTGGGATTTATTTTGTACAGGATATTGTAGACAGAAATTACAATCCTATTGTATTGGATTCAAAATTAATTGATAATGAGGTAGGCAGAACTTATAATCACCATAAACAAGAGGATTTAAAGTTAATCACTGAGGATTACACTTTAATCACAGAAAAGGATACATATGAAGAAACTTTAGAAATGGTTAGAGAATATGATCCTGTTTTGATATTGCCTGGCAGTGAAAGGGGTGTAGCATTGGCTACAAGATTGGCCAATGACTTAAACCTTTTATCCAATTCCTATGATAATATTGAAGCGATGACCCTCAAGGATAAGATGCAGGAGAGATTGAAGGAAAATGGCCTTAGATCTATCAGAGGGCAAGTGGTAAAATCAGTGGAAGAGGCGATTGAATTTTATGAAAGTGAAGATCTCAAGAAAGTTGTCATAAAGCCAAGCTATAGTGCAGCCTCTTCAAGCGTAAAGATTTGCCTAAGCAAAGATGATATGATAAGTAACATTAAGGAATTGTTCAATGATTATAATTGCTATGGGGATGAAAATGCAGAGCTTCTAGTTCAGGAGTACATTGAAGGGGAAGAGTATATCGTAAATACGGTCTCATCAGAAGGAAAACATAGGGTAACCTTGATATGGAAATATTCCAAGGTCAAGACTTCCGATGGCAGCGTCATTTATGACATTATGGAGACTGTAGATGAATTGAGCCTTGGCGAGGCTGAAATGGTTGAATATGCATATAATGTGGCTGATGCAATCGGTATTGAATATGGGCCGATTCATGGAGAATACATGATTGACGAAAAGGGGCCTGTCTTGGTGGAGGTCAATTGTCGTCCATGTGGTGGTACATTGGCTCCGGAGTTCTTAGATAGGATTTCCGGACAGCATGAAACAGACAGTGTTTTAGATGCATATCTAAAGCCGGAACTCTTCAATCAAAAAAGAAGAAGGCCATATAGGCTTTTTGCAAAAGGAGTCATTAAGGATTTCATTGTCCCTTATGATTTGGTTGCAGAGTCAACCTCTATCCATCACATAGGCAAAAACTTAGAAAGCCATTACAAAACAGTGTTTGAAGATATAAGCCTTCCTGGAAAGTCATTTATAAAGACCAAAGATCTCATGTCAAGTTGCGGTTTGATTTATTTGGTGAATGAGGATTACTACACTCTTCAAAAGGAGATTGATTTTCTCCATGACATTGAAAAGAATGCTTTTTCATTGATTCTCTCTGAAAAGTCAGATAAAAGCAATATAGATTCTATTGATTATGCTGAGATAAAGCCATTATTGGAAGAAGCCAATTTATACGGAAGCTCTTTGCTTGTAAGTGATGTGCTCTTTGATGACTTAAATCTCAAACAGGTCAAACCTTTGGAAATCGATAGCATCATTGGAGATTATGATTCCGTATTCATCAATGTCTCAAAGAGCATTCATGATTTAAATGGTGAAGAGATTACCAAAATCTTTTTAAATAGCATAAGTCATGTCAAGAAGGGAGGATTCCTATTTGTTCCTGCATTGACATATGAAGCTATTCCTGGTGGAAGAAAGGTCCTAGAAGGGCTTGTAAAAACATTGAAGCTAAGAATTGTGGTTCCGCCATCTGATTATGGGAATGTTATCATTGCTTCTAAGACCTAATTTTTTTTATCTTTTCACTTTTATTTTTTTAGATTAATTCTCTTTATTTTTAGTTTTTTTCACTTTTATTTTTTTTTAGACCAATTCCCAATATTTTTTAGATTATTTATCTTAATTTTTTTAATTTTTAATAAAAACTTGAATTTCAACACTTAATTTAAAAAAGTATTTTATAAGAAAAATACATAAATTATAATGTTATACTGATTTACTAAATTTATTTTATCATTAAATTGGATGTTGTTTTATGAATGTAGGAAAATTAGTTGGTAATACACCAATGATCAAAATTGATTATGAATATGAAGGAAAAAAAGGAAGCATATTCACTAAACTTGAATATTACAACTATTCTGGAAGCATTAAAGACAGAATAGCTTTATACATAATCGAAAAGGAAAAAGAACGAGGCAATTTAAAGGATGGTCAACCTATCATAGAGGTTACAAGTGGAAATACCGGTATTGCATTCAGTGCAATCGGCGCTCTCTTTGGCCATGAGGTTCATATATTCATGCCTGATTGGGTATCTTTAGAAAGAAGGAAACTCATTCAAATGTATGGTGCAGAAGTTCATCTCGTATCCAGAGAAGACGGTGGATTCAAGGGAGCTCTTGAACTTGTAGAGGACTTTGCAGAGGAAATTGGAGCATACAAGCCAAAACAGTTTGACAATGAATTGAATTTCGATGCCCAATATTACACTACCGGCCAGGAAATCATAGATGATTTCCCTGAAGTGAATGCCTTTGTTTCAGGTATTGGAACCGGAGGCACACTAATGGGTGTAGGTAAAAGGATAAAGGACTATAATCCTGATGCCAAAGTCTTTGCTTTGGAGCCTAGTACATTATCCATTCTTAAAATGGGGATGGATGAAGGAAGCCATATGATTGAAGGAATTGGAGATGACTTCATTCCCGGAATCGTTGATGAGGAATTGATTGATGACATTGTATTGATTCATGATTATGATGCAATCAACATGTCCAAGAGAATTGCTCAGGAATTCGGTTTGGGAATAGGCATTTCAAGCGGTGCAAACTTCCTTGCAAGTGTACTTATGGACAGTGATGAGTATAATATAGCAACTGTCTTCCCAGATGACAATAAGAAGTACATTACAACTAAATTGTCTGAACCTGTTGATGAAGATCCTAAATTGGAATCCAATAAGGTAAAGTTAATTGGCTTTGAAGTAATTTAGCCCAGCTTTTACTCGCCTTTGGCTCGTAAAATCTGGACCAAAACTCTTTTCAAACTTTTAGAAAAAATTTGATTAAATTTTTCACTAGTTGGGAGTATTTTCTCACTAGTTTTTCTATTTTTTTATTTTTCAAAAAGTTTTTTTTTTTCATTATGAAAATTAAACTTCTATTTTTTTTATTTTTCAAAAAGTTTTTTAATAATAAAATTAAACTTTCATATAGGTATAGGGGATTTTACTTTTTTTAAATAAAATTTTGTGCATTTTAAATTAAATAAGAAATTAATGCTTATTCATTTGAGGTGATACCATAAACATTTTAATCGATCCCTTATTATACATACAATTTTTAAGACAAATCACTGGTGGAATTTTCAACTCATTTTTCCTCACATGCTCATATATTGCTGATGATGCACCAATCATAATCATTATTGCCACAATTTACTGGTGCTTGAACAAGAAATTAGGCGAATATCTCTTTGTATCACAAGCAGGTGCAGATCTGGTCAATGGATTTGCAAAAATTACAGCTTGCGTCTATCGTCCATGGATTCTTGATTCAAGGGTGCAACCTCTCGAAGAGGCATTTCATGGCGCTTCAGGATATTCATTTCCAAGTGGCCACACCACTGTAGCCACAAACCTATTTTTTGGGGCAGTCTTAAGGGGAAAATTCTCCAAAGGGCTTAACATTGCATTATTGGCTTGTCTCTTCCTAATAGGTTTCAGCCGTAATTATGTCGGTGTGCATACTGTTTTAGATGTGATATGCGGTTTTATATTGACAGCGATTGTGCTTT
>NZ_JAZNIB010000033.1:0-8427 GCF_045577275.1 Methanobrevibacter sp. | reverse complement strand
CTTTAAGAGATTTTACTTTTAACCTGCATTCATCATCATATTTACGTTTATAATGCTTTACATTAATCCTATCAAAGTATTTGGATTTGATATACTCAACATTTGAAACAGGCATTTCCAATAGGGAAGCAATCTTCTTTGAGCGTTTTCCTTCGTTGAACAAATCAATGACCTGATTGATTTGAGTTTTAGAATATTTCTTTTTACCCCAATTATACTTCACTTCAATAGAGACTCCTTGTTCGTCTAATGCTTTAATATAAATAGGGGAAATTCTATTATAAATGCTCATAGGACATGTAATTCTCTTTAAAGAAGGATAATTATCCAAGAGTTCAATAATTTTTCTTGATGTCAATTGAGTTGATATATGCACTTCAACAGCATTTATATCATACTCCCTCTCTCCTTCCAAAGGCCTTTCATCAAAGATGTCCAGTTCTTCCTTGGATTCAGGGTCTAGATTGTCAAAATCAATATCATCTTCAAAATCATCAAAGTCTTCGTATTCATCGTCAAAGTCTTCATAATCCTCGTAATCTTCAAAATCATCGGAATCATCATACTCATAATCATCAGTATCGTCCCAATCATCTTCAAAGTCATCATCGAAATCATCAAAGTCTTCAACCATGAAAAACACCTTTTTAAATTCGAAATAAAATTAGATTTGCACCAAAAACAACTAATTTCCTAAGATTTATTCTTCACCAAATCAATGAAATCCCTAGAACGTTTAGTATTTGGCTTCTTGATTCCTTTCATATTTGCTATTTCACGTTTTATGCTCTTTTCACCAACTTTAAAGGCATATGAAACATCCTTAATGCTATAATTGGAATTAGTGAATACAATAGCTGGACCTAAAGCTGCATAATTCAACTTGATGTTCAAGTTCTTGATGTTTCCTTCAAACTTGAATTTTTTATGAAGCAGCAAGTCCATATCAGGAACAGCCAAAATATGTTCCTTTTCCTTATCCTGCAAGAGCTTAACCACTTGAGTGTGAGGGTTTTGGAATACCTTACGTTGTTGTCTGTCAATATCTCCACGAATGTATGGGAAAGGTGAACCATAACGCTTACGCCTATCTTGAGAAGTGCATAGATAATATTTGGAAATGTCCCAAAGAATTAAGGTTGGAGCAATATCCGCAAAGATTTTGCTTTTAATCTTATCCCTTTCCTTCAAATCCTTTTTCAATTTCCTGTCCAGATGACCGAATTTATCTATAAGACCCAATTCCTCCAAGGTCTTTTCTATCTTATCATTTCTCCAGTCCTCCAAATCAGCAGGATCGATAAATTCAGGCTTTTCCAAATTGACTGAATAGATTATCTCATCATAGATTTTGAGATTATCCAAATCTTTAATCTTTTCCTCAAAGATCTCATCTGCGTGGCGTTCTGCAATGTCTTCAGCATGCTTTACATAAGCTAAAGCCAAATTGGTGCATGTATGCTTATCATTTATTATTGTTGGCTTGGTTCTATGAAATTCCAATCTTTCAATACGAACTCCCTTACCAAATCTTCTCCTGACTTCATCTTCATAGCTATCTGCAAATTCACTGTCAAGAGGTACCCTTTTTGTGATGGTTCTTCCGTTTTCCTTATATTTTACTATAGGTGTGACAGTTTTGACAACCCCTTTTCTCTGTTGCTTTAAAATATTTAAAACCCTTTTGAAGGATTCTCTGCCCCAACTTGTCAATCCAGACATCAAAACCATATAATTTCCAGATAATGGAAGGTATGGTATTATTTCCAACCTATGAATTCCAGAATGATTGATTTTAAATTCAAAATCTTCACAACCGCATTTGCAAACTTTTCCAGCATCCAAGAAACTGCTGACACGATATGATTTGCCACATTCCTTGCATCTGATTTTTGCATACTCTTCCAAATTGCCTAAAGCAATCCTATGAGCGGAAATTGCATATTTTACCCTATCAAAACTATTTTTCTTGGCAGAGGCAGTGTTTCTGAAGATTTGATTGTAGCGGCTGATTTCACCTAATTCCTCTAAATCGACGTCATCCCTTTGGCGTGAACCATAACGATTCAATGATCTGAATGGGGCTGTATAACCCCTTTCATCCATATTCTCTTTCATGTCTTGAAGCTTATCCAAATTACCTTTAAGAAGTTCAAAGATTTCTAAAAAGGACTCTAAATCCTTAAAATCCTTTTTAAGATTAGTCAAATCTAATCTTTCCTTCTCAATTTCATTTAAAAACTTCTCAGACTCTGTTATCATTAATGATTCATCCATAATATCACCGTGAGGACTTGTATAAATCCGCCGCCAAGAATTTATACATAGGATATTATTAATAAACTTGGTTTAATAAAAAGCTTTGCACTTTTCTCAAGTAATCTCTTTAGATAAAAAAATATGAAAAAGACAAATTACATCAATAATTCGCCGATTTCACAATCACTATTAAAAAGACAAATTACATTAACAATTCGCCGATTTCACAATCATCAGGAGTTAAGATAGCTGCACTTTCAGTAGCCATGATCATTCCTTCAGATTTTTCACCCATCAATTTAGCTGGTTTTAAGTTGGTTACTACAGGCACTTTTTTGCCTATTAAATCTTCAGGAGCGTATCTTTTTCCTAATCCTGCAACTACTTGAATGGTTTTGTCACCAATATCAATTTGAGTTTTCAATAATTTGTTTGATTTTTCAATCTTTTCACATTCTAAGATTTTTCCTATCTTGATTTCCACTTTAGCAAATTCGTCAATACTAATTAAATCCATCTTTTCACCTTCATCTTTAGACTCTTTACTCTTCTTGTCGTCCTTTTTATCATCTTCAGATTCGTTTTCTTGATTCTCCAAATTCTTGTATAATTTTTCCTTTTGTGCTTCAATCACTTTATCTTCAATCTTCTTGAATAATGGTTTAGCCTTGTTGATTTCATGGCCGGTTTCCAAGAAGACCTTAGCATCATCCCAAGTGTTTTCAGTTGGAATGTTGATTATTTCGCAGATTGCATCTGCCTTGTTTGGAATATAAGGCTTTAATAGTACAGCCATTGCCTTACATAATTGATTAGATAAGTATAAGCAGTTTGAAGCCTTTTCCATATCCTCTTTTACAGCTTTCCATGGCTCTTGATCATTGAAGTACTTGTTACCTTTTTTGGCAGTCAATATGATTTCAACCAATCCTTCTCTAAATTTCATTTCAGAAATCAATTCACCTACCTTATCAGGCAATTCCTTGATTGCTTGTTCAAATTCCAAGTCAGCTTCACTTGGGTTTTTATATTCTGGCACTTTTCCATCAAAGAACTTCTTGGTGAAAGTGAATGTTCTGTGGAGGAAGTTACCGATTACATCCGCCAATTCATCGTTTACTCTTCTTTGGAACTCATCCCAAGAGAAGTCTGTGTCCTTATTCAATGGAGCGTTGATTGTAAGGTAATATCTAAGCAAATCTGAATCAAAGTCCTTTACGAAGTCTGCCACCCAAACAACCCAGTTTTTGCTGGTGGACATCTTTCTGCCTTCAAGGGAAAGGAACTCTCCTGCAAAGATGTCATCAGGCAATTTGCAGTCACGTCCAAGCAACATTGCAGGCCAGAACAATGAGTGGTGGTAAATGATATCCTTACCGATGAAATGAACAACGTGTCCGTTCCAATAGTCTTCCCATGGAATGCCTGTTCTTCTAGACCATGCTGCAGCAGAGGACATGTAACCAATGAATGCTTCTCCCCATACGTAAATGACCTTGCCTTCTGCACCTTCCAAAGGTACTGGAATACCCCATTTCATGTCACGGGTCATGATCCAGTCCTGAAGACCTTCCTTCAACCAGTTTTGAGCATAGTTCCTTACGTTTGGAGGCAAGTATGGGTTTGTGCTAATGTATTCTTCAAGAGGCTTTTGGAAATGACTTAATTTGAAGAAGTACTGTGTACTGTCACGAATGACTGGAGTGTTACCGCAAGTCAAACATCTAGGTTCAACAAGTTCAATAGGGTCCAATGCTCTACCACAAACTTCACAGTGGTCTCCTCTTGCTTCTGCACCGCAGACAGGACAGATTCCTTCAACATATCTGTCTGGCAAGAACTTTTCACAGTTTTCACAGTAAAGCTGTTGGATGGTTTCCTCATAAATCAAGCCTTTGTCATAAAGGTATTTGAAGAAGTTCTGTGAGATTTGATAGTGAATCTCATCAGTTGTCCTTGCAAAGTTATCAAAAGAAATGTCACAGCTATTAATGTCTTCTACAATCATGTCATGGTAACGTTTTGCAACCTCAATAGGCTCTTTGCCTTCAGCATCTGCCTTTACTGCAATAGGAGTACCATGCTCGTCAGTTGCACATACCATCAATACCTCATTTCCAGCCATACGATTGTATCTTGCATAGATGTCAGCTGGAATATATGTGGATCTCAAATGTCCTAAATGACATGGTCCATTTGCATATGGAAGTGCACATGAAATAAATATTTTTGTCAATTAAATCCTCTCCAATAAATCTTATAGTATTTCTAATTAATTTTTAAATGCTTTTTAAGTTTGAATAATTATAATATTATAATAAAACATTTATCAATATATTATATATTTACAGTAATATAAATAAGTAGTGATTTTTATAAAAATAGTGCAAAAATAAAAATTAAGTGTTGCAAATAGAGTTAGAAAAATTAAAAATAAAAAAAATAGTTTGGTTAAAAAAAATAAAAAGTATTAAGTTTTAATTTATGAAGATTGAAAATGAATAAAATTAGCTTATTATTTACTCATTTCCACATATTTTAAAACTCTTTCCAATGGAATATCACATTCCTTAGAAATCTCTTCAGGACTTTTAAACTTTAAAAGAACTGGAATCAACTTACTTTCACTTATATCGATACCTCTTCTAAATCTATTATCCATCATTGCATCTCTAAACTGCTCTTCAAACGGCCTAAGTTTTAATTCAGACATAGTAAAACACATCCTTGCTTTTTCTAATTCATTTTCATCAAGTACAGATTTTCCCAGCCACAAAGAATAGGATTTCTCTACAATTAATCTTAATTTATAGTCCATGGGAATATCTTTCAACAAACTTATACACTTTAGTACACACTCATCAAATTCCATATTAATGTTAAATTTTGGAAGCCAGATCAAATCAAAGCAATCATAAACATTCAATTTAATATTTTCATTTATCTTATAAAGAATATTGTTTAATCGAATATTTCCATCCACTTCTCTTGTGATGAACCAATTCGGATTGAAAATCATCACATCATTTAGGTAATCAACTTTTTCAACAGGCAAAGAGCCAGTATAAAAAATGAAGGGATGAACATATTTTCCAGAATTCGAATGCAGAATTACTGAATATTGATAATTTCTCCTCATCAATCTGGAATTTATGAAGGAATGATGTTCAATATTTATCAAATCTCCATTTAGCCTTTGCCTAACTGAATCCAAGCTTAAATTCTTATAATCCAAAGATATTAACCTATTGTCATATCTGCCGACAATATCATTGAAATTGGTAATATATTGTGGAAATTCTTCTGTCTCAGACATGCATATGATAAATATCTCATCTTCAGTATCAAATCTAGATGGAACTTGAGAGTAATTTGAATTATTTTTCATAATTACCCTCCAAACTTATTATTTAATCTTTATTTTATATTTAAAAGTATATAAACCTTTCTTTTTTGATAAAAATACATTTTAATTAGAATTTTTAGTTTACCATACAACATAATAAGTAAATCGTAAAATTAATACTTATTTGTAAAATTAAAGTCAAAATAAGACATTATATCCAATTTAAAAAATTATAAAATAAGAAAAATAATGTGAAAATTAGCAAAAATAAAAATTAAACATTGCAAATATGCTAAAAAAAGAAACAATAATGTGAAAATTAGCAAAAATAATAAAAAAAGAAAATAAAAATAAATAAAAAGTTTATTTAATTATCAAACTTCTTACTTACTTCTTCTACAGCCATTACCAATGGATCAATAACCATAGATACTGGAGGTGCATAAGCAAACTCCATATTGCTTAATTCAAAGCATGTAAGCTCTTCAGTAATGGCTAAAGTCATGGTATCGATTCTTTCAGCCACCCTTTCCTCTGCAATGATTTGGCATCCGATGATAGTACCATCTGCATCACAGATGACCTTAACGTTCATTGGCTTTGCATTCGGATAGTATCTTGCCCTTGTCAATGCTTCAACCTTTGCTACAACTGCCTTGATGCTGTTTTGCTGAGCAAAGCTACGGGTTAGACCAACTGCTCCAAACTCTAAATTACCTACCTTAGTAACCATGGAATTCAAAACAGGATTGAATCTGGAACGTTTTCCTGCAAGAGTTTGTGCCAAGGTTTTTGCTTGCCTTACAGCAGTTGTACCTAATTGGGAAACGGTATTTGATCTAAGTATTGCACTGTATGATTCCACACAGTCACCTACTGCATAGACATCTGGAACGCTTGTTGCCATTCTGTCATTTACAAGAACAGCCCATCTTCCACAGTCACAGCCAGCCATTTTAGCAAGATCCAATTCTGCTCTTACACCAGTAGCCAAGATGACCATATCTGCATCCGCTTCAGTTCCATCTTCAAACACTGCAGTCTTCACTTTGCCCTCTTCGCCTTTAAGCTCAATGATAGGTTGGCCTAAAACCACATCAATGCCTTCACTAATCAAATAGTCTGTGATTATTCCTGCCATATCAGGGTCAAGGGAACGTGGAACGATTTGAGGCAACATTTCACATAATGTTACCTTAAGGCCCATCTTCTTGAATGCATAGGCTATTTCAATACCAATCAATCCTGCACCGGTAACCAAAGCGCTTTTACAGTTTTGAGACCATTCCTTGACTCTTTTACCATCATCCAAGGTTCTTATCTTGAATACACCATCCAAATCAACTCCTTTCATAGGAGGCACGAATGGACTTCCACCAGTAGCCAAGACCAATTTGTCATAGCTCATGGTCTTCTCTACACCATCTTTGGTGGAGTAGGTAATTGTCTTTTTAGCTGAGTCAACTGCAGTGACTTCAGTCTCAAGCATTACATCAATGTTTTTTGCCTTATAATCGTCAACAGTCCTCATTACAATATCATCAAATGAATGAATATTATCTGACAATACGTAAGGAATAGCACAAGGAGAATAGGATACATGATTATCTCTTGTGAGTACAATAATTTCAACTTCTTTATCTAATCTTCTAAGGTTTGAAGCTGTGGATATTCCTCCAGCTCCCCCACCTACAATAACAACTTTCATTTGCTCAAATCCTGAATAAATACATTATTCTTTATAGTTAGTTGAATTTTGGAATATAAACATTCTAATAAATTAATAAGATAAGATTAATCAATTTTAAACATAATGAATAAATTTGAAAAATTATTGAATAAAAATTAATTTAAAAGAGAATTAATTAATATTAGAATTATATTAAATTTTCTCAATTCTATTATATATACTATTCTTTAAGTAAGTAAATGATTTAAAAAAAAGCTAATTAATTAACTCAAAAAAATAGAATAGAAAAAATAGAATAGAAAAAATAGAATAGAAAAAATAAAAATAAAAAAAAAGAAAAACGGCATAAAACTATAAGTATTTTACACCATCTTTAGAACCGATAATGACCTTATCAACCATTTCAGTGAACAAGCCGTTTTCAACAACACCTGGAATTGTGTTCAATTCATCTTCCATATGAATTGGGTTTTCGATTTTGCCGAAAGCAACATCCAAAATGAAGTTTCCGTTATCGGTAATCACAGGCCCATCCTTAGCTTGACCCATTCTTACTTCAACCTTACCGCCCATATCCTCTAAAGCTTTAGTAACAGGATTCAATGAAGCTGGAATGATTTCTATAGGAAGTGGGAAAGCACCTAAAACATCTACAAGCTTGGATTCATCTGCAATGATCACGAGCTCTTTTGCAGAGTAATCAACTATCTTTTCTAATGTGTGTGCTGCTCCTCCACCCTTGATTAAATTGAAGTCTGGATCGATTTCATCAGCACCATCAACAGCCAAATCTATTTCATGTTCGCTAAGGTCTGTAAGTGGAATGTTCCATTTGCGAGCAAGCAATCTTGATTGGAAGGAAGTTGGAATTCCAATGACTTCAATTCCTTCATCCCTTACTCTCATACCTACCTTTTCAATAAAGTAAAGGGTGGTTGAACCTGTACCAAGACCTAAAACTTGACCGTCTTTTACCAAATCAGCTGCAGCATAACCGCAATCCTTTTTCATTTGACTCATAATTAACACCAAATAATGCTTCTTGATAATATTATCTATTTATCTTGAATTTTAACTATACATTTAACCAATGCGTTTCCTTTAGGACAGTCATTGAATTTACCTAAGTCCT
>NZ_JAZNIB010000032.1:0-4451 GCF_045577275.1 Methanobrevibacter sp. | reverse complement strand
TTGACTGGAGTCAATTCTGTCACTACAAATGGTTTTGAGCTAAAAACAGGGTTTATAAAGAATACTACGAAAATATATGTTGAAGATTACTTGAGAAGCGACCCTGAAATTGAGTCTTTCAAGGTAACAAATAATTCAGTTTCTGTAGATTTGAAAAATGATGCAAGCTCAACTACTACATTAGGTTCTCTAGTTAATTGGCTTTCCAATAAGGCAGGAGTAGGTTCTGAGTTTGCTTTCGTTCATATTCAAGTACATGTGGATGCGAATGAAGTGACTGAAGTAAGGGATTACTTAAAGGATAACGATTATAATATCATATCCATTGAAGGGCCTGTTCAAAGTACTATTCACTATTTATATGATCATTTGCTCCCTACTTATGCTATAATGATTATAACCGGTTTGATAGGTGTAGCTGTAGCAATTGCAGGAATCTTCGTTGAACCATTGACTAAATTCACTAGAAGATTTAAAAAGAATAGGGTTGAAAGAAGAGGAAGAAGACGAAGACCTTGATTAGTTTAATATAAAGGGGGATAATATGACTAAATTCTGTCCGGAATGTGGTGCTCAACAACGTGATGATAACGTTAAATTCTGTTCAAACTGTGGTTTTGACTTTTCAAAAATAGAAAATAAAGATGATAGTCAAGGAATTGGTCCAGAAACCATTAAGATTGACATAAGTGGTTCTGATGATTCCAATTTAATAAAGTCCTCATCTTCAAATGTTCAAAATGCTAAAACCAACGATTCCAATAAGTCTTCACCTAAAGTGTCTACTGCAAGAACTAGTGATTCTAAAAAGTCCTCATCTTCTGGTCAAATTAATAAAAAATCTAGTTCTAATGGTTTATTATCCTATTTATCCTTTAATAAATGTTTCTTTGCATTTGCAGCATTATTGATTTTACTAACAATTTTTGGAATGACACTTCAAGTTACAGAAACAGAACCTAGTTCTGACTATGGTTTAACTTCATTTATGGAGAGTTCTGGCGGTTATTCCATTGATAATTCATATTATTATGATGATTCAGATTCTAATTCCAATTATTTAAGTTATGGTATTCTCTCTGTTGAAAAGATGACTGATTTCGTTTAATTAGAGGTAATGACTACTTTTTTTATTTTTTTTATTTAATTTTTTATTAAATTTAGGTGTTAATAATGAATTCTGCAGTTTTATTTTCCGGTGGAAAAGATAGTGTTATGGCTTTGAATTATGCTATAAACAATGGGGATGATGTCAAATATCTTCTTTCCATCAAATCAGAAAATGAAGAGTCCTATATGTTTCATGTTCCCAATATCCATTTGACTGATTTGATCTCCCAATCGGTAGGGATTCCAATCATTGAAGTGAAGACATCTGGAGTAAAGGAAGAGGAACTGATGGACCTAAAAGAAGGTTTCAAACAACTTAAAGGTCTTGGCATTGATGCTATCTATACAGGAGCATTGTTTTCAACCTATCAAAAATCAAGAATAGAAAAGCTGGCAGATGAAATTGGCATTGAGGCAATCTCTCCATATTGGCATAGAGATCCAAAGGAATACATGGAATTGGTAATCGATTCCGGATTTAAGGTTATCATCAGTGGGGTTTTTGCAGAAGGTCTTGATGAGTCATGGTTAGGTCGACTAATCGATGAAGATGCATTGAGGGAATTGGAGAAAATAAGCGAAAAAACCTATCTTCATCTTGCTTTTGAAGGTGGAGAAGCTGAAACATTAGTTATCGATGGGCCTATCTTTAAAAAGAGGATTGAAATAATAGAAGCTGATATAGATTGGCATCGTGATAGTGGAACATATAATGTGATTGATGCAAAATTGGTGGATAAGAACTGATGTTTTATTATTTTTACTTATTATTTTTTACTTATCTCATTTAGAAAGTTTTATATTAAACGATTTCTAATTATCTTATAAATAAAGGGGATTATTATGAGAAATAAAGGTTTTAAAAGAGGCATAATAGCTATTTTTATTATTTTAACCATTCTATTATCAGCAATTATGGTGATTGATTCAGTTTCCGCTGGAGATAATCCGCCAAAGGGATATGAAACTTACTATATGAGAGGATATGGATTCAATGTTCCGACTTCATATAAATTGGTTGATGAAGGATGGGATGAGGTTAATCGCTTGAACTATATGAATTTCCAAAAGGGCAAGCATTATGTAAACATTAGTTTGGAAAGACATTCAAACAGCTTCAACAAGAATGTTATGGATGGATTCAGTTCATTTAAGTTAAATGATGAAAAATTGTATAAGACCTCAATATCTGGAATTACAGGATTCTACAATAAAAGAAATAAGGTCAAGACTTTTGTATTTGCATCTGAAGACGATATGATCTATTTGCATGTTAAAGGGCCAAAGGTTTCAAAAGTAGTTTCTTCCATTACTCAAAGGGATTACAAGCCATATCATAGCAACGAATATGATTTTGATGATGATGCATACTATGAAAGCGATGCATATGATGACTCTTTCGATGATTCATTCGACGATGCGTCCTATTACAATTATCGCTGGTAAAAGAGTTATTATTTATTAAACAACCATCTTCAACTTTTTCTTATCTTTTTCTCTTTTTTCAGAATCCATTTTGATTAAGTCAAATATTAATTTATCTTCAATCAATCTTTTCCACATTTTATATACCTTTTTTATGAAATCTTCATCCAAATCAAGTTTTTGGCTAATGATAGGGCATTGATAGGTCATATCATCCTCATCATAGATTAGATGCAGATTGTCACCCTTATCCAAATGAGGGCTAAGAGGAAAAGATCTGCATTGAATAGGTCTTAATCTCCTATTGCAATATGGTGGATTGGTGCATTTTATATAATATACTTCGCCATCCCATGAATCAGGATATCTGTATTCATCTGTAGTTTCATAATACATTTCAAACCAATCAGATTCATTTTCCAGCATCTCCTCTTCACCTGGAAGCATATACAAGACCATTTCAGAGTAAATGTCATCCTTGTTCTTGCTTTCCACTGTGCAGCAAATGGAATCACATAGCTCTCCACAGTTGAATTCACCTAAAGGAGATGCATTGTTGGTCATATTATAAATTTTGATATAATCTTTTTTTCTAATGGAAGACTTCATTTTATTCACAGTTTCTTTTCATTTTTGTTAATATTTATGTATCTATTTATTAAAAACTTATTGATTTTTTAAAAATGGATTAAATCTCATGTTTTTTCCAAATAAACTTTTTCAAGGATTTTTCCTGTAAAAAATATGCACCGTCAACTTAACGGAAATCCTTGTTTTTTTAACAAAAAACAATAAATTTGCTTATAAAAGTTTCGATTATGTAAAAAATACATTACATTTATATACTAGTTCGACAAAATAAAGTTTAGAAATATGTAAGAGGTGATAAAATGCATAGAAAAATTCTAGCTATATGTTTAGTAACTATATTTCTGGCTGTAGCTCTTGTTCCAACTGGTTTTGCTGCAAATGACAACCAAGTTGTAATAACCTATGGTGAAACTACATTTAATAGTCAGCAATACAAGTCAATTGTTGACAATTACTTTGCTGACAAAACAAATTATGATATTAACGATGTAGAATCAAAAGTGATTACTGCTGGTGATGTAAATGCAATTTCCAGTGGTTTCTCAGGAAAGACATATAATTCCAACCAAATATTTTCCTCTGCTTTGCTTGATTTAGATCAAAATGGGGAAATAACAGTAGAAGTGGATAATTCAATCAATACTATCACTCCTAAAATGTATATGTCTGCACTTAAATCTGCAGGTATTCAAGGAGGACATGTATACGTAACAAGCCCAGTTTCCGCTACTGGTGAATCCGCTCTTGCAGGTATTATGGATTGTTATGAAGAAGCTACCGATGTTGAAATTCCTGACAATGTAAAAGAAGCAGCTAGTCAAGAGATTTCCACTCAAGCTGAAATCATAAACAACTCTAATGTAAGCGCTGATGACTTATCCAATTTGGTGGATGATGTTAAGGAAAAGGTAAACGAAGAAAACATCACTGATCATGATACCATTGTAACCATAATCAATGATTACAGTACAAATTACAATATCAATATTTCTGATAGTGATATAGAAAATCTTGCAGAAACCATTGAGCAAGTTCAATTGGCTCAAGACGATGCAAATGCCTACAAAGAACAAATCAGTGATTTTGTAGACAGTACAGCTTCTGATTCAGGATTTTCTTTAGATAGTTTATTCAACGGTTTATTTGATATTTTCAATGTAAATGGTTAATTAACTTTAACTTTAAATTAAAATTTTAATAAATTTGATAATTACTGTAGTTTACAGCTACTTTAATTATCCTAAATTCTTTTTTTAGTTTCTATTTTTTCAATTTTTACATTTCTTCAATTTTTAGTATTTTTTCTATTTTTACATTTCTTCAAT
>NZ_JAZNIB010000031.1:0-5559 GCF_045577275.1 Methanobrevibacter sp. | reverse complement strand
TTGATTGGAAACCATGGTGGAGCTGGAGGAAACCAGCAATATCCGTTTATACTATATCCAAGCGATTGGGACTTGGAGGAAGAAATATTCGGTGCAGAAAATGTGAACAGATTCTTTAAGGCCGAGATGGAAAAGTCATGGAAAGGAAAATAAAATAGATCTAATTAAAATAAACTAAAACATGTTTAAAATACCTAAAGACACCACTATCAAGATCAATGTGGATATGGAATCTGTAAGGCTTGTAGATAGCGGAATGACTATATTATCAGGATCCAATCCTCTTCTATATGAAATTGTAGAGATATAGAATACCACCAGCAACATGATCAATATCAGTATCATACCTGCAAGCAGGCTTATTGATAAGGATTGAGGGAATCCCACACCAATATTTCCAAAGGCCAATGTAGAGGATTCAGCCAAGAATCCAATCAAAGGATACATCACTATAGCCAAGGTCACAATAGCTATGAAGTTTTCCATAGTGTGCTTCTTAGGCCTTAGTACAGGGTCGATTAAACCGGAGTGGAGACCAGAGGATAATCTTGCTCCTAAGATGCTTACCAAACCGCCACTTTCACCGGAGAACAATGGTACAAGGGTAAGCAATGTCTGATTGTTAAGCAATGTGCTGATTGAATTGTTCAATATTCCACCTGCAACGGTTCCCAATATGGAACAGAAGAAAAGAACAGGAGTGGATTGCCTTACAATGTGTCTCACATCATTGTCTGCAGTGTATCCTGAAATCAGGGATGCGAGAGTTATGATGATTATTACCACAAAGAGAATCATCTTAACCATAGGATGGAAACCTATGAGGTTCACTGTCATCACACTTAAGATGATTGCCGGCAATGTGAAGAAGTCACCAACAGCTGCAATGAAAGGTGTTGTGATGTTGTCTGGGTCCCAGCCCCCTTCAAAACTCTTGAGTGAAATGAACATTGTAATAGGAAGCATGATTATTGTTGAAAAGAGACCTGCGATAAATGAGATCATTACAAAGTCATAAAGGCTTATGCTTTCAAAGTTGAAAATGATACATATTATCTTGGCAATCACTGCAAGCAAGACTGAAAGCACCATAGTCAAGATAAGGGATGCAGTAATGTTTTCATCCAAAATGTCTGACCTTTTGAATTCCGGAGACAAGGTACCGATGTGGAGGTGAGTGCTTAATCTTGAACCGAAGGATCCGAAGATGTTTCCTCTCATACCAATAGCTCCTGGAATGATTACCATAAGGCCAGGATAGGTCTTTAAAAAGAATTCCATGTTTCCTAAAATAATTCCTGCACACAAGTCACCGACAGCACATATGGAAAGGGCAATTAGGCTTTCCTTCAAAACAGAGTCTGTATCAGCTAAAAATTCCTTTATGTATACAACAAATTTGGCAGGAAGTGAAACAACGTACTTTATGCCATTGAATAAAAATAGAATTATGCTAACAACTATTGAAATGGTAGATTCCCCAACCTGACGTATCATCATCATTAGACTTTTCAAGCGGTTCACCTCCCATCATCATAGTGTCACATCCATACATATTAAATCAATAATTTAATTGAAAATTATTTCTTAAACTCATAAAACAAATTGTCTTAAAATAATCTAATTGAAAATTATTTCTTAAACTCATAAAACAAATTGTCTTAAAATAATCTAATTGAAAATTATTTTTCTAACAAATTTACAATTGACTTAAACGACCTAATCGTCATCGTCGTCAATGATTTCATCAATATTTCCTAAATCCTCTAAATTAATTTCTCCATCTGCTAACTTTTCAATAATCTCTGTTCCTGTCTCGGATCCTTTAGCAATCAAAACGTCTCCAACAAGGAGTACGGTGTTTTTGTCAGGTCCGTAAATCCAGGAATCACCACGTCTTATTGAAATGATTCTCATACCAGTACGGTTAAGCAACAATAGCTCTCCTAAAGACTGGTTTGCTAAAACTGAACTTTCTTCAACATTCAAACGAATGATGTTCTTTTCGGATTCTTCCATAACCATCTTGAATACTGGGTGTGGCTCGAATCCTTTAAGGGTCAAGTCAGCTAAATCCTTTGCAGCATTTCCCATAGATTCAGCAGCTTCAGCAATCTCAAGCAATGTAGTCAACTTTTCTGCATCTTCAAGTGAACGTGCAGCTACAAGAGACTGTTTCTTGATTTCATAGTTCATGCTGTTGAGCCTGTTTTCAAGGGTCAATACTTCTTCTGCTGCAGCTTTGTTATTAAACAATACAGCAGAATATGCTAAATCGACCATTAATTCCGACATATCTTTCATTTCAATTAAAATATCTTTTACACTCGGCATTTTAAAACCTTCTTTAACTTTAATATGTAATAAATAAGTATGATTAAAAGCTATTTAATCCACAGATGATTTAAATAGCTATTTTAAAGTCTTCAAAAGACTTTGGCGTCTTAATTTCAACAATTCTATATGTTTGGTTTTCAAATCTTCTGTTTCTTCAAGGATTCCATCAAGTCCTTCCCTAATGGCTAGGCATGGCTCTTCAAGATGAATCCAGTCACAGTATTGACAGCTCCAAACATTCTTCTCCTTGATCCATTCCCCACCAGTGACGCCATCAGCACAAGGGTAGAAAGGACAGTAGCAGAAATCGCATGCCTCCAATTCCTTGTGGCATGGCAAATATTCGCATTCCATATCAAGGCCTCTAGGAGTCTCGCCCTTAAGGTACCTTTCAAAGAAGTCCATGTTCTGCTCTATGAATTTCGGCTTTACTATATAGTCAGATGAGGTGACCATAAAGTCATCAAGGATATGTGTCAATCTGTTTCCAATGATTAGAGTTGTCTTTTCATTTATGCTTTCATCTTTGATGTCCTTGAACTTGCAGATTTCATGTGAATCGCCATTCACGATTCCAACCAATAGCTCATTGTTGAAATCATTCACGATTTGTTTAAGTATGTTGAAGTTATGATTCTCCTCTTCGCCATAGATTCCTTTGAGATTATGGATGAATAGGACAAAATCATTCTCCAAAGCAGATTTGATCTTGCCTTCAAGTTCTTCTTCAGATACGATTATGTTGTTTAAGTCAATAGCTGCATAGTCATTCAATGGAGCACCTAATAATGATGCTGAATAGTCTACAGGACTGACTCCAGGATAAATCTTAAGTTCAATGTCATTGTGCTTTGAGCTGATTTGAATCAGGACATTGGCTACTGTGTAGATATTTGGATTGTTTGAGGAAACGATTGTAACTGTCTTGTCCTCTCTGGACTTGTAGACGCAATATTCTATCTTTGAATATGATTCCTCAAGTTTAGAGTAGATGTCTGCATCTTCACTGTCATCCACGACGTTTGAAATAATCTCCTTATCCTTAATATATTCATCTAAAATACTCAAGTCAATATCATCATAATTGAGTATAATGTCAGACTCTGTTATTGCATTGAATGCATTTACAGTAATATCTCCTATATCAGAACCGATATAAACAAGATTAATCATGATATCACCTAAAAAGGTCTTTGTTTTGTATTTTTTAATTTGAATAATCCATTAATAAATAATTAGTTAAGCGTATAAATTAAATATCGGCCATAAAAGGCAATTATAATTTAAATCAAGGTTTAAATTAAATATTAACTACAATAGCTAAAAATAATTTAAAAATCATTTAAAACAATGAAAAAATGGTTACTAATAATCCACTTTCTTCACTGCCTCCACCAGAGGAACCTCCACCTGAAGATCCTCCGCCAGAACTTCCACCTTCAGAAGAGCCACCACCAGAGGAACCTCCACCTGAAGATCCGCCTCCGGAACCACCAGAGGAACCTCCATCAGAAGAGCCTCCGCTAGAACTGCCGCCAGATGAGCTTCCGCCACTTGAGCTTGAACTGCTTGAACTGGAACTGCTGGAGCTTGAACTGTATTTGGATGAGGACTTATAGCTTGAGCTTGAACTTGATTTTGTAGAGTTAAAGTCATCATCCAAGATGGAATAGCTGCTGTCATCTGCATCAAATATCTTCAAGATTGAATCCACTTTCAAAGAATCCAAATCCACTTGAATACCATTGACTGTGTGTTTTGCAACACCTGTAGCAATGATTTTGTAATCCGGTTCGGCATTGATTACAATGGAACCTGACTTACCAGTAGGTTTGGAATAACCGAAAGCTGTTACTGTAACGTTGAATTCCTCTTTGTCACTATCTTCAACAGTTGTAATGTTGAGGTCATCCACATTGACCCCATCAACATCGGCTATCTCTGACAGCTTGTCAGCCAATTCGAATTTGTTTGTAATATTTACGCTATCTGGATCTTTAATAAGCAATCCGCCAACATTGTCGGCACTGAACAATGAGGTTATTGTGCCAACTTGCATATTTATTAATTCTCCTGGATCCGGAACTTCTCCAGTTGCCAAGGTGTAGGAACTGAATAGTCCTATTTCAAAAAATACAAAAAATAATAACAATATAAGTATGATTCTTGAAATTTTCATTTTATCCCTTTATGAATTAATTTTTTAATTTTTATAAGCAAACATTTTTTTAACAATCTTTTTCATCCGAATTCTTCAATGATTAATTTTAAATGTGATGAAAATATATAGTTAGTATCTTATAATGAACTAAATTATATTATTTATATATAATAAAATTATCGAAAAATGAGGCAATATAGATTATTTTATTAACTAATAAAAAGATAGTATAAGTATAAGACTTTTAATTTAGATATTCGAATGTAATGGAACTATTTCAATTAAGTTAAAAACTAGGTTTTCAACGAAAAAACAAGAGGAATAATAGTTAAAAACTTTAGTTTTTTAACACAAAAACAAAGAGGAATAATATGTCAGCTGAAATACTTATTAAATTTGCGAGGAAAGGGATAATTCTATCTCCAGAGGCTTATGAGCTAATCAAGAACTCTGAAAATCCTATAAATTTAAGTTCAGACATAATTGTCAAATTGAAAAGCGGTAATTATTCTAAAGACATGGTTCCAGTTGATCTTGAAACATTAGAAAAGATGGGCCTTAACATAAAAATGAATAGGGATAAGGTAGATATGGGCCAATCTGCAGCAGAAGTAAATGCTGAATCCAAACCACCACAAACAGAAACAAAATTAGAAACCGGCCATACTATAGAAAAACCGCTTATAGGCAAAAGGGAAGAACCTAATCTTGGATTGACAGAGGAAAAAGCGAAACCAAAAGTTGAAGAAAAACCAATAGCTGAAACAAAAGCTATAGAAAGAGATGTCCCTGTAGAAACACCTGCAGTAGAGACAAAAGATACAGATGTTGAAACAAAAGCTATGGAAAAGGACACTCCTGAAGAGACAGAAGCTATTGAAACATCCACAAGTCCTCAACCGGAAACAACAAACTATTCTCGTGAGGATGTAGTAATCATCAAGGATACAGAAGTCTCCGAAGACACCAAAATGAAATACAAAAGAAACCTTACAGAATCCAAGGTCAGTTTCGACAAGTTCAAAGTCATAAAAGACACAAGCAATCAATCTTATACAAGC
>NZ_JAZNIB010000030.1:0-2897 GCF_045577275.1 Methanobrevibacter sp. | reverse complement strand
TCATCCAAGAATCCTGCTTTGAGGCTTAAATCATCGTTTAGACTGTCTGCCTTATTTTTGAATCTCAAAAATTTCATTTAATCACTATTAAAATTTTCTATTGAATGATCCTTTCTATTGGAACAACTAGAATGTCACGTGCACCTGCATTTCTTAACTTGTTTACAAGCTCGAATACCTCATCTTCAGGCACTACTGCTTGAACAGCCATTGTTTCCTCATGTGAAAGCACTTCAGATACGGTAGGTCCGCTCATTGCAGGCATGACCTTTTGCACTTCACAAAGGTCCTTCTTAGCCACGTTCATCATGATGAGCTTTTTCCTTCCAGCTTCAAGCACACCTTGGATGGAAGTGCTAACGGCCTCTACAAGGTTCTTCTTCTCAGCATATGAATCCTTGTTTGAAATAAGCTTGATTGAGCTTTCAAGTATGGTGTCAACTATCTTCAAGTGGTTCATGTTCAATGTTGTACCAGTGCTTGTAAGGTCTGTTATTGCATCAGCTATTCCAATGAATGGAGCTATTTCAGTAGATCCGGTCAATTTTACGATTTTGATGTCAAGATTGTTTTCATCCAAGTATCTTCTTGTGAGGTTTGGGAATTCTGTAGCTATTGTCATTCCATCCTTCAAATCCTCTTTGCTTACTATTTCACTGTCATCAGGGGATGCAAGGACCAATCTGGTTTGGCCGAAGCGAAGGTCAAGAAGAATTTCAACCTCTGCACTGTTTTCTTCAATCAGGTCGTAACCTGTGATTCCCATATCACAGATTCCTTCTTCAACAAATTCAGGTATGTCTGCTGCACGTGCAAACATCACATCTATATCTTCATTATATGTTTGTGAGAATAATTTTCTGTTTGAACTGTCCTTAAGGCCGAGTCCTGCCTTTTCCAAGATCTTCACTGCAGGATCACTTATTCTGCCCTTAGACGGCACTGCGATTTTAAGCTTCATGTTTATCTCCATTGTTTTTTCTACATTTATTTTTATTTTATTTCTATTTAATATTAATTAATCTTTGCGGTTTTTCACATTAAATGAAATGATATTTTTTTGAAAAATTATTCAATTCATATTAATTTTTCAATTTAAAATTTTCATTTTGTTTAAGTTATTATTTTAAGGATTAATTTCGATATTGTATATAAATTCTTTAATCATAGGTGATATTATATATACTTTATGATTTTTCATTATAAATCATTATAAATTAATGGTTTTAAATTTCATATAGTATAGCACTATATTTTTAAAAAATAAGGCATTAGAGGCGATTTTTGTAGAAACATTTATATACTAGGAAGTTAAACTAATAAGTAGTACTTATGAAAAAAAGCTTGTATAGCTAGTATTTCATGAAAATATTAGTTTATACAAACTTTCACTAATTATTGCATTAGTAATAAGTATGTATTTTTTAAAATAAAATTATGGAGAATGATATTTATGGCAATTCCTGTAGCTCCTATCGGAAGAATTATTAAAGATGCTGGTGCTGAAAGAGTAAGCGAAGACGCTAAAAAAGAATTAAACGCTTACGTAGAAGCACAAGCTGCAAAAGTTGCTAAAAAAGCTATCAAATTCGCTGAATTAGCAAAACGTAAAACCGTTAAAGCTGAAGACATCGAATTAGCTATTAGCGAATTATAACCAAGCTTTTTCTGGGCCTTCGGCCCGAAAAACCTTGACCAAAACTCTTATCACTTTTATTGAGTGATAAGTGTTTTTTACTTTTTACTTTTTTTACATTTTTTTATCAATCTATTGAATTTTCTTGTTTTATTTTGTTTATTTCTTTTTGGTTTAGTTTTGTTATTGTTTTTATTTCTGTATCGTCATATCCTAAGTTTATGAGTTTTATTGCTATTTCGTGATTACTAATTATTTTTCCTTCTTCTATTCCTCTTTCTATTCCTTTTTCTATTCCTTCTTCATAGACTATTCTATTATTTCTTCCTAGTATTCCTTTAAAATCTAATGCACTATTTTCTATCATCTTCATCACTTCATTATATTCCTTATCGTCCGTTATGAATTTTTTTGCCAAATATGACAATAGGACTGCTGTATGCAATCTATCCCTTTCATTCATCTTTGCCGCTTGTGTCAATTCAATTGATTTGATCAGCAATTCCTTTGGAGACCTTTTTGATTTCATGAAGGTCAGTATTCTTAAATCCCCTATTTCAGATTTGCTGAGTTCTTCGCTGTTCTTATTTTTCAAACTAATCGTATTTATAGTTTTATCTCCATCAAAGCTCTTAAACGATTTATAAGGTATAGTAAACTCGTCATTGTTGTGCCAATTTAAAATAAGCCGGTCATTATCCTTATAATGGGTGCTAAGGACTAATGTGTGGACTTTTCTTCTATATCTGGTACTCATATAACAGGCATAATCAAAAAACTTTTCCTTATCTTCCTTTCCTATTGCAGTTGAATGTGCCTCTAAAGATATGATCTCATCATTATCCAATTTTCCAATAAAATCAGCCCTCCTCTCCATTCCATCATATGTCACGATCTTGGTTGGACAGGGACTGACTATTTTATATGGAAATCCGAACTTTAGAAGTATGGAGTTTATTCCAGGATAAAGGAGGCTGAAATATTTATCTTCAATCTTTTCCAAATCTGTTTTTTCATTATTTTTCATTATTTTCCCTAAATAATCTATAAATAATCTTAGTTTAATGTTTATATTATTTAAATGGATTAGTTTTTTTAAATAAGGTATAATAATCTTTTTTTAATATTATAATGAATTTAAAACAATTTTTAGCCTTGAATATAATCTTGAAATATAGGGAAAAGTTTAAATATAACAATTGTTATATTATTATATACAGAAATATAACAATCGTTATATCAAAGTTTTTATGATTCAATC
>NZ_JAZNIB010000029.1:0-2572 GCF_045577275.1 Methanobrevibacter sp. | reverse complement strand
GATGAATTGTATCCAAGTCCTGCACAGATGTCTAGAATGGCTATGTCCTCATCATAATTGAGCTTGAGTGGCTTTATGAACTTTTCAAATGATTCGCTTATTGCACCTGTTGAAGTGTGCAATGTCTCTACCTTATGGTTTATTTCCTTTGACCTTATGCTGTATGATCCGTCATCTGTCTTGACAAAGTATTCATTGCATTCTGTAAAAATAGAATTTCTGTATTTGGCATCCTTGTACTTCCTTTCATTGTCAAATGCCTGATTAATCAAATCATAGATGGTCTCATCAATTACGGTAGATTCTTCAACATAGCTCATTTAATCACTTTAAAAATAATTTCTATTTTAATATTAGTTTAATTGTTATTTATATTTTAATTAAAAATTAGAAAAAATAGGTTTGAAAAATAAAAAATAAAGAATGTGTAAAAAAATTAACTGTCGATTTTACCTTCATTCTTTAAAGCTCTTTCTATAAGCAAATCCTTATACTCTTCTGATAAATCATTGAAGTATGCACTAAAACCACAAACCCTTACAATTAATTTAGGATGTAAGAGAGGGTCTTCTTTTGCTTCAATTAAGGTTTTGCTGCTTAATACATTCATTTGCATTTGGAAAAATCCCAAGTTTATGCTGGAATAAATGAAGTCTGTAAATTCACTCATATGATTTTTAATAAAGTCTGGAGTGAAGATTAAATCCACTGAATTACCATTGAATTTGCATCCACCACAATCAAGCTTTGATGCAAAAGACACTATTTCTGCAAAATCCTTATCTGAATCCAATGAAATATCTGCAGAGAGAGGTTTTCCTTCAAGTCTTCCATCAAAGGATGTAGAGACTTCAGACCCTGCATTGATATACTCAGAAGAGCTTAAACCGAATTTGATTTTTCCACCGAATTTATTGGTGTAATCCTTGAAGCAATCTTCCAAGAATTGGATAATCTCATTTGTAAGGGCCAATATGTCTTCATTATCCACACCAAAACGAGGATAGACAGATTTCAATAATTTGAAAGCATCCTGATGCTTATCTTTCTTGAAGTTCCTTTTCCTCATGTCATTCAAATCATTCAATGAGTATAATCTATCGTCAAAAACAAGACTTTTAATATTGTATAAACTATTTACCGCATTTGCAAGCCCAACGGTAGTTATTCCATAATGATTATACTTAGCGCCAAGTTTTGAAATATCCAATCCGTTATCATTGCAATCATCAATGAATAAGGAAAGCAATGGATCTTCTTCCCATTCCATATTATCCAATGTTTGAATCAATGATTCAGCATCCTTTTTAAGGTAATACTTATATGAATTCATCAGCTCATCAAAAGTGAGTATATTGGCTAAAAATTCTTTTGTTTCACCATCAAAAAACTCATTTAACGGTTTTAAAAATGAAAATGAACCTAAATTATTCTGTTCCAAACCATTAGATACTGTAGTAGGTTCCCAAGAATCGGAAATAATATAATTTATTGCATCTGACTTATCGTAACCAAATCCTATCAGCTTATCTATGATAATTTCATCATTTGAAAATAATGGGCTGCCGATTCCAGTATTGATAGCCTCTAATGAAAGGTTAATCAAATCGCTTGGAGTTTCATTGCTTACTCTAAGCACAATCTTTGGATCTGTTAATTGAAGTTCACTAAGTGCACGGATAAACATATAGGTCAAATCATTATAGAAGTAATATTCCCCATATTCGTCATAGTATTTTCCTCCAAGCACAATTACCTGACCAGTATCTCCAAGGAACTTATCACTTTTATACCAATTATAGGAATGTAAAGTTTTCAAGAATGATTTAATCAGTTCATATACTTCCTCTTGAGTGATGAATCCATTATTCAAATCATCAAAATAATAATCTTCAAGAATCTTATCCAATCTGCCAAGACCATTTGCAGTATGGCCTGTTTGCCATAAGAGTTGATTCCAAAAGAGAATTCTTTGCAAAGCCTCTTCAAAGTGTTCAGCTTTTTGATCAATCATATCCTCGAAATAGCGAGCATATTTGGCCCTTTCACTATGATTTGAATCTCTTAATTTTTTAGAAATTTCATAAATGAGAAGTTCTATACCATCAAGCATATCCAATTGATTCTTATTGAAATCTGAACTTAAGTCACGTGCAAAACCACGACCGCCCTTAGGATGGAAATAAATTTCATTATATTCATAAATGGAACCGTCTAAGACTTTAGAATAGTCAATTGTAACACCACTCATGATCTTTCCTTCAAAATTCAAATTCTTGAATTCATCCAAAAAGTAAACAAAACCTTCCTTAGGAACATCAATATGAACTTTCCTAAAAAGGTTCTTGATTTGAAGACCTTTGTTGAATTTGGATGAGGAAATATAAAAATTGTGCATATTAGAAGCTAAATATGAGGTTGCTTTTTCCCTATTTTTGAATTTTCTATTCAATTTGGTTATAGTAGAAGCATATATGACTGGTCTTGAATTGCTTTTGGATTGGCGACTGCCTAAACTTCTAATATTATCAAATAAGCTCTTTTTTTAACTCCTATATTGTAATTTAAAATA
>NZ_JAZNIB010000028.1:0-2731 GCF_045577275.1 Methanobrevibacter sp. | reverse complement strand
CAATTTAAAATTGAAGAGATACTTCTCTCCAAACCTGACAAAAGCTCCTCACAAATAGCTGAAGAAAAATATGAACAAGATGAACCATTGGCTATAAACAAGAAATCAAAGCAATTGAATAATGTATTGAATGAATTAAGAAATTATTTCAACGAAAAAGATCCTAAATTTTCACTTGAATATCTTAATTTAGATAAATGTACACCATTCCAAAGGAAAGTATTGGAAGCGGAATTCAAGACAGAGAAAGGGACAATAAACACATATAAAGATCTTGCAAAGGCAGCTGGCAGTCCAAAGGCATACAGATCAGTAGGCACTGCACTTTCCAAAAACCCATATCCTATAATCATACCTTGCCACAGAACCGTCAAGTCAGACAGAACCATTGGAGGATTTGGTGGAGTTGCAGAAGGACTTGAATCTAAAAAAATACTTCTTGAATTGGATGGGCTTATGATTCAAGACAAAAAAGTGGTTGGTGATAGCCCTATAATTGCACTCGATAAAACAAGCCAGACAAAGTTAGTTTAAGACTAAAGTAAAAAAAATAAGAAGTATAAAAAAAATTTAAAGAATAAAATTTAAAAAAAAGTTAAAAAAGTAAAATTAAAAAATATTTATTCTAATTTACTTACATCATATTCACAAAGGTCTGTAAGTGGACATTTATCACATTGAGGACCTATTGGACGGCAAATTGTTTGTCCAAACTGAACCATCAAATCATTTAAATCCACCCAAAGCTCTTTAGGCACCTTTTCCATCAAAACGATTTCAGTTTCTTCAGGCTCTTTTGTATCAGCGATTCCCCATCTATTGGAGATTCTATGAACATGAGTGTCAACAGGAATAGCTGCATCTTGGAAAGCGAATACAATAACGCAATTTGCTGTTTTTCTACCTACTCCGGGAAGCTTGAGCATTTCATCCATTTCTCTTGGAACTTCTCCACCATATTGGTCAATCAGAATCCTTGAAACCTCTAAAATACGTGCTGCCTTAACCCTATAAAAACCAGCAGGCTTAATCAATTCCTGAACATGCTCAACTGGAGCATCAGCAACAGCATAAATATCTGGATAAACATCAAACAATGCATTTGCAGCCTGATCAGTATTTTCATCCCTTGTCCTTTGAGATAAGATTGTTCTGATTAATACTTTATAAGGGTCATGGTCATGAAATGTGCGGATAGTGTAAATCTCATTCAATCTTTTAAAAATTTCTCTAATTCTATCTTCATCATTCATCATAATCCCTCATCATTTCAATTCCATTTCAATTCCAATTTCTTTCATAAGCTCTATAAAGTTAGGGAATGATACATCAAAGCATTCTCCATTTTCCACTTCCACATCATGCTTTAATCCTAGAAGGGAAAATGCCATAGCCAACCTATGGTCATTATGAGATTCAACAATTCCATCACCAATGGTTTGACCATAAATGGTCATTCCATCCTCAAATTCATCAAGCCTACAACCTAATTTTTCAAGTTCTCTGCATGTAGTATCTATCCTATCAGTTTCCTTTAACCTGCCATGACTTACACCACTTATAGTGGTTTTGCCCTCTGCAACTGCACCAAGAACAGCAACAGTAAGCAATAAATCAGGGGCATTAGCCAAATTAACGTCAATTCCCTTAAGATTTCCATCACTTCTAAGGGAAACATAATCATCAAAAACGGTTACATCAGCACCCATTTTTTCTAAAATATCCAAAATGAATTTATCTCCCTGTTTAGAATCATTGAATAAATTTTCAATCTTAATATACCCACCTGCAATAGCTGTTGCCGCAAGCAAATAAGAGGCAGATGAGAAATCTCCTTCAACAATATAGTCACTTGCAATGTATTTCTGTGGTTTGACATTAAATTTAACACCTAAGCATTCAGTATGCTCTTTCTTGCAGTTTTCATGGAACTGGTAATTTTCCTCTCCCACATCAATGCCAAATTTCTCCAAAATGGAAATGGTCATATCAACATAAGGTTTTGAAACAAATTCGGGATAGACTTCAAGTTTCACTCCTTTTTTAGATAAAGGAGCTGAAATAAGAATGGATGAGATGAACTGAGAACTGATGCTTCCTAAAATATCAGTCTCTCCACCTTCATATCCTGGATAAATCTTAAGTGGAGCCTTGTTATTATCACCTAATGATTCAATTTTAACACCTAAGGCTTCTAAAGCATCAATCAATGCACCCATAGGTCTTGTTTTAAGTGAATCATCCCCTGTAAATATCACTTCATTGTCAGATAATGCCGCAACACTTGTCATGATCCTAAGTGTGGTTCCTGAATTGGCAAGGTCAATCATGTCCTGAGACTTATTATGTAATCTTCCACCAGTTCCATAAACTTCCAAATAGTCCACTGTTTGGCTTTTATCTCCCTTTAATATAATCTCTTTCTTCTTATCAATCCTTGCTCCAAGAGCTTCACATGCTCTTATGCTTGACAAGACATCTTCAGAATAAAGCACATCAAAGAGTTTGGATTTGCCTTCAGAGAGTGATGCAAGAATAACTGCCCTATGACTATAACTTTTGGAAGATGGTGCTTTTACACTGCCATTAATTTTAGAAAAGTTTTTGATTTTAAGATTCATTTAATACAATCCTTTGATTAATTTTCAATAATTAATCCTCTTTAATAAATAATATTCATTTATTAATATTATTCTATTCAAAAATTATTATTCTATTTAATAATTAGATT
>NZ_JAZNIB010000027.1:0-13619 GCF_045577275.1 Methanobrevibacter sp. | reverse complement strand
TTCAAAATAAAGATAATTTAATAATTAGATTGTAAAAATAAGTTATTTAATAAAATTATAATGTGATTGAAAAATTAAAATAAAAAAAGTTATTTTACAAAAATATTTAAAAATTCAATATTCTCTTCATCAATATGGCCTTCTATTGATTCTAGAATATTATCTACAGTTCCATCAAAAATAGCATAGGAAAGTGGCATATGCTCATAATCCCAATAATCAGATCTTTGTAAAAATGTCAATAAGCTTAAGGCTTCAAGCAAATCCAAATCTTTTTCCGAAAGTATTTTCTCCCAATCTGCCTTAAGCTCTACATCATGCTTTTCCTTAAGCAGATTCACATACTCATTATAGTCTTCAATAGCCAATTTGTATTTGAATAGAATATTTACAAGAAGATAATTCAATCCATCCAAATCATAGTCCTTGCTTAAAACTTCCTTCTTGAAGTCATATTCCAGAATGTATTTTTCCTCCAAGTCATTTTCGCTTCCTATTTTTTCTAAAAATGAGAGATAATCATCATTGTATGAATCATAATCCTCTTTAAGATATGCTCTGAATTTGACTAATTCATTTAACCTCTCTTCCCATGACAGGTTTTCCTCTGGAATCTGTAGAATCTCATTTGCTATCTTGTAAAAATCATTCATTTTATGGCCCTGGAATTTGATATGAAATAATTGAAATAATGATTAATTAAATAATATTTTTAAGTTAAATTATTGATTTTAATTAAGAAAATATTTAATTTAATTAATATTAATATTTTTTCTTAATTAAATCCAATAGGTAATCTACATCAACACTTCAAAGAACTCTTTATTCAAGTAATTTATATGTGTGATCAGCTGTCTTCTTTTCATTTGAAGCAGCTTATGATTGTACATCAAATCATCATATCTTTCCTTATCGTACTCCTTTCCCATGTCCTTATTACATTGAAGTTTCCAGATTTCCTTGAATTGCTTGCTCATTTGATCCTTAATGCTTTGAAGCTGTAAAGTGGCTTCATTGATTTCTGAAGTTAATTCATCTATTCTTCTCATAGAAAGCCTCCTAAATAAATTAACCCATTTTAAATAAAAGTTAACCATATGTAAATTAATGTTGGATTTAATTGCTTATAAATAAAAAACAAGAGCATGTGGAAAGTAATGTTCTAATCAAAATTTTTCAAAAGGGATTAAATCTAAGCATTTTGAATCCAATGCTCTTTAAAAAAAGTTTGCAATGATATAAAAGTAAAAAAAGAAAAAATTTAAAAAAGAATTATTTAGATTTGCATAACTGGGCAATCTTGGCTTTAGGCAAACCTGTGGCTCTAGAAGTGTCTTCCAATGAAAAACCTTCCTTAATCATATTAACAGCAATGATATCAATACCTTGCTCAATACCCTGCTCAATACCCTGCTCAATACCTTCATTCACTAATCTTTCATAAAGCTTTTGAGCGCCAGGAGTCAAAACAACCATATCAGAACCTCCATAACTATTTTCAACTTCCTTATAACACCATTTATTGGCATAAATCAATACAATCTTGATCATATCCTCATATTCCTCATGAGAGATATCCTTTATTCCATAAAAATTATTCAAAAGCACATTTATGGCTTCAGCCTTATTCTTTGAATCCATCATCGGACTAGCTAAAAACAAAGCCTTTTCCTTATCTGACAACCTAAACTTGTTTCTTATTTTATATAAACTATTATTTAAAGTTTGTTTTTGATTTAAAGCCTTTAACGATATGATAAGCATAGTAAACTCTTCACAGGGACCCACCCTATGTCTGAAAAGTTTGTGCTTAGTGTGAACAGTGCTGAAAACAACCATCCTCACATCTTTCTTATGCTTAAAATGCAAATTGGCCTGATATTCGTAAAACACTGTTTTTCTTTTATAATCCAATCTTGATGACTGGAACTCAAGGCCAATGACCAAATCCTCGAAAGTGTCAAAGGGACAGTCCGGAATAAATCTTTTTCCATCTTTTGTGAAAAATTCAGTTTCCAGTTTCTGCTTGAAATTGAATCTGAATAAATCGCTTTTCATTAAATCATCAGGACATGCATTAAGAATCTCTTGGGGAAAAGTGTTCCAAAATGCCTTTGGATAAAAGTCCATAATCAGCTCTGGAAAGTTTTCTGCAATCACATCATTGACAATGTCCAATATCCCTTGAGGATAGGTGTCAAAGATATTCTTGAAAATGCAATCATAAATATGAAATACTGCCTTAACACCTCCAACAAATTATTGTTTAATCTTAATTTGTTGAAACTGGTATTTAAATTAGTTAGTTTAATCTAATTCTAATTTTATAATCTTATTTTGATATTTCAAGTCCATACAATATTTTAATAAAATTATAAAATTATAAAAAAAATGAAAAAAAGTGTTTCCACTTCATAAAATAGTCCGATATAATAAATAGTTAAAAAAGTGTTTCCACTTCATAAAATAGTCCGATATTATAAAATTATAAAAAAGTGAAAAATGTTATAACATTAAAAAAAAAATAGTGAAACAGTCAATATCTGACTGTGCTAATCATGCGAGACATTGTTTCATTGTCCTTGCATACAATGATCACATTGTCATTTGTGTTCTCTGGAGAGAAGAATGCAATGTAATTGCTGTCCTTGCTATTGTACCATACAGTATGGTTGGACAAGCTAATCTGCTCAGCACCCAGCTTATAGGCTTCCTGTGTGTATATATATTGGGAACCGTCTCCTATCAGGTCCATTGTAGACTCATTTCCCATATTGAATGATGTGATTTCAATATTGTTTTGGGAATCATTCACAATATGCATATGCGGACTCACTTGTGTCTTTGTCACATTGTCAGATATTGGAACATCCAGTGAAAATGTGTCTGTTATGTTTACAGTGTGGTATATTATCTGCTCTTCTCTAGCTTGATTATAGGCACCAATAGCTAGAAACGCTATTATTATGAGTGAGAGAATTATGATGATTATGTCTTTCCTATCCATTAGCGTTCACCATACCAATACTCATATATATTAACCCCACAATTAGGGCAAAGAAATTCAGAACTATCTACAAGTGCACCGCAAAAGGGGCATTCGTCATCAAAGGATCTTAGATCCGCTCCGCAATGAGGGCAGGTCATGTCCCCATTGTTTACATTTCCTCCACAAAATGGACATTTCATATAATTCCTCCCTTTACTTTAATAGTAGTATTGTTGATGGAGTTTATAAAGGTTTTTAAAAAATCATAATTCATTTCTTATTTCTTCCAGTCTTGAAAGCAGATTGTAGAATGTTCTGTTTTCAATAGCTCGTAAAAAGCATCCCCCACAGTGACGTTCTTCTCTATGAAGCCAAATCAATACTGCAAAAACCTCTTCAAGACTTAATTTTTCTCTAGAAAAGTCTACAGCTTCACTTTTATGATATTTTCTTTTCATCACTTCTATTTTAGGATAGTATTTAGTGTCAAGAACATCATATTTGTATAAGAGATGTTCTATTTCTCTAGCTTCTTTACACTCACTATAATCCCAATCATCCACCAAATAAGCTTCCTCTGGAGGATTTTCAAAATAGTCTTTGTATTGTATAAAATCATCTAAAATGATTTTAAGTTCTTCTTTAGATTTCATATTAACCATATGTCATTGTCGTCCTGGATTTCTTCGTCAAATTCACCTTCGTACTCATCGTAGTAGGAGCTTAAATCCGCTCCACAATGTGGGCAGATCAAGTCTCCATTACTTACATATTCGCCACAGAATGGACAATTCATATTTAGTTCCTCCCTTTACTCTAATAGTAGTATTGCAATAGGGGTTTATAAATCTTATTGATTGATTTTGAAAAGTAGAAAGTAAATTATTTAGAGCAATGAAAATTAATTAAAAAAAGTTAAAATTAAAAATAAGCTATTTAAAGCAATGATAATTTATTAAAAAAAGTTAAAATTAAAAATAAGGCATTTAAAACCAATTAATTAAAAAAAAAATAATATGTTTTGAGTAAAGACCCAAAACAATTTAAATCTAATTTATTACCAAGTTAGCTGATTTGCTAATGGCTGCATAGGTTTTGTCTCCTGCAAATTTTGCAGTGAACTTATAGGTTCCTTTCTTGGAAAGGCTTACATTAACTTTAGCGACCCCTTTGGAATTGGTTGTTGCTGTGTATGTTTTTCCATTCACTTTGAAGGTGACCTTCTTGTTTGCAAGAGCTTTTCCTGCTGAATTCTTCAATGTTGCAGTCAATGACTTGGTCTTGATACTTGCCTTATATGATTTCTTAGCACTTGCAATCTTTGTTGCTTGCTTTTTGATGGTGATCTTATATATGTCAAATGACGCTGCAGTCAATTCATCACCTAAGAAAGCGACAGAACAAGTATGGGAACCTGCCTTTGCCATATTGATTTGTATTTTGGCATTTCCCTGTGCATCGGTTTTCTTTTTATAGATTTTATTATCTATTCCAATAAGCACTTCCTTGTTTGCCAAAGGACTGCCTAATGCATCCTTAAGATTAAGGCTGAAGTATCCTCCTGTTCTTCCATCCAACTTGACGTTTACTGCATTGGTTGTCAAATCCTTAGCGGTTATGATTGATTGTACTTGCGGACGCAATATGCTGTAGTCAAAGACATCATCGGTCTCATTCAAGTAAAGCAACATGTTGTATTTGATTATGCCCACTTCACCATTTATCTTGAAGTCAAATGTGCTGTTGGAATCTCTGGATGAATTTGATTGTCCCATCATGGCGAACATTGCCATGAAATCCTTTAGGCTGGACATGTCAAAGCTGGACATGTCAAAGTTGCTGAAATCAAATTGTGACATGTCGAAATTGCTTATGTTGAATGTAGGGCTGTCAGACATATTGAAGACAGCTGCCATATCCTTGAGGCCAAGGCTGCTGAACAGTCTCATAAGATCGCTTGCATTTGCACTTAAATTAAACATTGAATTTCCATCACCGCTTATTTTGATGTTTGTGAATAATTCGTTGTCAAGATAAATGCTCATGACTTTAGTGAAATTGGATTTCACAGCATTGCCACTTGATCCGCTTGATGATGAGTCCTTGACGGACTTGTTTGAGACGGTTATTGTAGCCACTGCAAATGATGCCCTATTCATCTCGTCTCCCAAGAAGCATACGTAGCAAGGATAAGTGCCTAACTTCTTAAGATTGATCTGCAATTTGGCAATTCCCTTGCTGTCAGTGATTTTCTTATAGATCTTATTGCAAAGGGCTATTTGAACTTCCTTATTGGCTAAAGGATTGCCTAAAGCATCTTTTAAGATAACAGTGAAGTATTTGCCAGTCTTGTCTGTCACAGGCTTGGTTGTCATATTTTTTACAGTCAATACAGTGCTTGCCTGAGGCCTGGCGACATTGAAGTCAAAGGTTTCATCGGTTTCATTCAAGTTCATCAGCAGATTATATTTCACTATGCCGACTTTACCATCTATGCTGAAATAGAAATTGCTGCTGTTATTTACCATATTGAACATGCCTGCAATGTCTGAAATGTTCATGTTGGACATGTTGAAATTGGACATGTCTATGTTTGACATGTTGAACATGGAACTGATGTTGTCAAGTCCCATCTTGGTGAAGAGGTCCATCATGTCAGTCATGTTCATGGAAACATTTCCATTGTTGGAAATGCTTATGTTGGTTACATATTCATTGTCAATATAGATTCCTATGGTTTTTGTGGTGACTTCCTCTTCATCTGATGGATCATCTTCACTTAAAACCATTGTTTCATCAGATTCACCTATAGGTTCTTGTGCATCTAGGCTTGAATCATCAACAACAGGCACTTCATCAGCAATTGTTTCTTCCACATCAACAGTTCCGATTTCTTCAACATCAGACATCTCAACAACATCTGCTGAATCATCCACATCCGATGCGCTTGCGGTGGAAATGGCAAGTGAAATAATCAGAACCATGGATAAAATTAATAAGATTCTGTTAATCTTCATTAGTTTCCCCCAAAAAAATCATTTTAAATAATGAAAAAAAAGAATTTTGTTTTGAGAGAGAATCTCAAAACAATTTAAAAAAGTCTATTTAATGGTCAATTTACCTTTTGCAGTTACTGCAGCGTAAGTGTTGTCACCAGCATATTTGACTGTGAAGTTGTAAGTTCCTTTTTTGGATAAGCTTACTTTAACTTTAGCTACACCTTTGGAATCGGTTGTAGCAGTGTATTTTTTACCGTTTACAGTAAAGGTGACTTTTTTACCTGCAATTGGGTTTCCTTTTGCTGATTTGAAGGTAGCTTTAAGGGTTTTTGTTTTAGCGCTTGCCTTATAGGATGCATCTGAGGTTGTAAGTTTAGCAGTTTGTTTTTTAACTGTGATTTTAGCAACAACAAATGATCCGTTGAAAGCGTCATCTCCTAAGAATGCTACTGCAAAGGTGTATGTACCTGCTGCCTTGAGGTTGATTTGGAGTTTTGCTTGACCATTGTCATCAGTTTTTCTATCATATACCTTACCATTGAAACCGATTTGCACAGTTCTGTTAGCTATAGGTTTGCCGCTTGCATCCTTCAAGGTAAACTTAAAGTATTCACCGGTTCTGTTGTCAACATCCACATTTACTGCTTTTGTGGTCATGTCCTTATACTCGATTGTTGTAGCTAACCTATTGATGTTTGCTATATCACCTTGAAGGACATTGAGTTTTGCAGTGTCGTTTACAGCTGCATTATAGTTTCTGTTAGGCAATACTTGTACGGAAATATTGTATTCTCCTTCTTCAAAGACATATGCGAAGCTGTTTGGTGCAGCTCCCATGCCCATCATTCCCATCATGGCAGACATGTCGAAACTAGATTCGTTAGAGCCGTTTCCTCCACCGAACATACTAGCCCAATCCATTCCGCCAGAGCCGTTGCCTCCGCCGAACATACTAGACCAGTCAAAGCCTCCGGTACCATTGGAATCATTTCCAGAACCTGCAAACATAGCCATCATGGAAGACATGTCGAAACTTGCTACAGATCCTGTGACGTTTGCAATGTATTTGCTGAAGCTGTTTCCTTCCATTATGATGCTTACGATAACATCTGCAGTGATGTTGTTGCCTTTGCCATCGGTAATGTTGAATGGAATTGTTATGACTTCTCCACTAGTTACTGTTACATCTTCAACGCTAACCACTGGAGTTGCTTTACAGATTGTGAGCTTAGTTAAAGAGCTGGATATGTCAGCACCATTGACTTTTGCTAAAATGTTATAATCTCCTGCATCTAAGCTTTTAGCTGCAAAGGTGTGAGTAGCTTTTCCTTCATCGTCAAGTTCAATATCCTGCAAATATTCTCCGTTAACATAAAGGCCTACATTCTTATTGCCATTTAATATTTCAGTATTTGCTACGCTGATTTCAACGCTAGCATCCTCACCATAAACTGCTTCCGGTGCACTTACAGAAATAGGATTCTCTTCATCGGTCAATATATCTTCATTTTGATAATCTAAGCTATCACTAACTGATTCCACTTCCTCATCTGCAACTGCAATATCATCGATATCTGCAGCACTTGCAGAACCAAGGATAATCAATGAAGCAAGAATCATAGTGACAATTAACAAACTTTTATTAATTTTCAAAAAATTCCCCCATTTGATCAATTTTTCTAATAAATTCAAAGTTTGACTACAATCGTAGCGTATGTGCCAAAACGAGCTTTTTTTCACCTAAATTAAAACCCCCACATTTTAATTTGATTGACAAAAAAATCAAATAATCTTTTAACATAATTAACTAGGTGTAGTCAATTAATTGTTCTTTTTATGATAATTAATAAATATTTTCTTTAATAACTGAACACTTTGATAATTAAATACTTTAATTATTAAACACTTAATTGATTAAACACTTAATTGATTTATTAGTGAAAACTTTTAATATGAATATTAACAAAGCATTTATTATATTAAAAATATATTTTTATTTAAAGAAGGGGTTTAGATGATTGAACCGACTATTGAAATACCTGAACATTTGATTTATTTTTTTACTGTAATCAAAAGCTATGAATCCAATTTCAACAAATGCCTTGAAATGTATAATATAAACACTGTTGAAATACTTATTTTATTGGAAATCTGCAACAACGAAGGACTGAATCAAGTCGACCTTGTCAGAAAGTTCCATGTCACTGAAGCAAATATCAGCCAAACAACTAAAAACCTAATGAAGAAGGGATTCATAACCAAAGAGATTGACCCCAACCACAATTCAAAAAAATTGCTGTTCCTGACTGAAAAAGGACATGAACTTTGTGAAGAATTGCTTGTTATGTTTAGAAATTGGAACCATAAGGTCATAAAGGGAATAGATATGGATGATTTGGTTTCCTTTGGTGAAACATTAGAGTTGATTTATGCAAATTGCCTTGACTTGATTTAACTGAATTTGACTCTTTTTATTATATTTCAAGTCAAGTTAAAAAAAAAAAATAAGATGAGATCAGATCTGCTTTAATTCAGTAGATTAAGTCTCAGTTCTACTTATTCTACACAGAATGGATTATTCATTATATCACCCAATATTCTTAGATATTTATGGATAATTTAATTTACTAAATAAAATATAATAGTAAATAGTGAGGGTGTGAAATTATGACTGAAAAAATGACTTTATCCAAATCCAAAATAAACACATTCATTGAATGTCCACGTAAATTCAAATACAGATACATTGACGAAATAGCTGAAGAAGCCAACGAATATATGCTTCTTGGAACAGAAGTCCATGAAATAGCTGAAGAAATAGCTGGAGAATTGATGGATGGAAACGAGATTGATGACGTATTTTTAAACCTTGATTATGATGAGAACCTGGAAGATCATATACGTGGATTGGAGAAATTCTTCAAGGATATCTATTCAAATGGTTATGAGATTTTCAGTGTTGAAGAGTACATTGTGGATGAAGAGAATGATTTGAATGGAATCGTTGATATAGTCATAAAGAATAAAGAGAGTGATGAGCTCATTATATTTGATTATAAGACTGGAAAGCCAAGAAACATAAGCCAATATAAATTGGAATTATGTGTGTATAAATTGTTGTTAGAATCCAAGTATCCTGACCTTAGTGTTTCCTCTGCAGGAATTTACTTTACAAGTGCAGGTGCATATAGAATAGCTAATTTTGGTTCTGTAGGTGCAGATTACTTCAAGTCACAGTCAAAAGAGGATCTTGGTGATGGTGACTTTGATTATGTGGATGGGGTAGTTGATAATCTGTATGAGACTATTGATAGAAACTACTTCAAAAAAGAAAAAGGATTTTTATGTAGATATTGCTTTTATAAAGAGATGTGTGATGGGGATTTTGGCTAAATGAATTAAAAAAATAAGATGAAAAATAAAAAAAATAAAAAAATAAAAATGGAATAAGAATTATTCCAAAATCTTAAGTGCATCAACCATATCCAAATTCTTGATCTTATAGGAGAAATATAGGTTTATTCCAATTGATACCGCCAATATTATTGCAAATGTACAAAGCAGATTCATCGCAGATATTGAAGGTAGGGTAAAAGTCTTTTCGCTTGAAGACTTCCAAACCATATCTAAAACATAATAACCTAAAGGAATTCCTATCAAACCACCAATGACAATGAAGGCTAAGCTTTGTGTCAATAATAACTTTGTTAGCGCACGTGTTTTAAAACCTAAAACCTTGAGGGTTCCAATGTCACGTTCCATTTCCAAAAAGCTCAGGAGTCCTAAATTGTAAAGAACAATTATTGCCAAGGCAACTGCAAAGACCATCAATGCATAGACCATCATCCAAAGTGATCTGTTAAGCTCATGCAAACTGTCCAACATTTCATCACGGGGGATTATTGATTTGATTCCATCATACTCCCTTCTAACATCCTTTTTAGTTATGATGCCTGTTGTAGTATAATTTAAATCCAAATCCTCTAATTTTTTGCTTGACATTATGAAACCTTGAGAGGATGGGTGTCCATATATCTTATCAATCTTCACATCAACCCATTTATCAGAATCCATAATATGCCATTTGACAGTATCTCCAACACCTACTCCTAAGAGATCAGCCATTTTTTGTGAAATTGCAACTTCATCATCCTTAATCTTTATCCTATTTTGATGAATGTCTGTAGGAGTGATTAAATCAGTGCCGTTTAAAACAAGCAATGACCCCGTTTTTTTAGATGAATCCGATTCTATCTCAATGGCAGACTCCATTATCTTATCTCCATCGACAATATCTGCCACTTTATTTACATCTGATAAATTAGCCTCTTCATCTACAACCAATTTATTCTCAAAATGATTAATCTTATCAAATTCCCAATGTTCTGAATCGGTCATTCCATCATACAATCCAAATGCATATATTAAAAGTATGGTACAAGCCATTACACCAACAATAGTAGTGATTGCCCTGAAATTATGTCTTTTAGCATCCCTATAATTCCAACGGAAATTGAAGGACATATGTTTCCAGAATCTGAACCTTTCAACAAATGAGGAAGTTGTTGCCTTAGGCGCCTTAGGCCTTATGATTGTTGAAGGGTCTTCATTGACAATATTCCTGATTGAGAAATATGAAACAATGGCTGAAAGTATAACCATTAATAAAACCACATATGCAAAGCCCATGATTCCAACAGAATTAAAGTAAGGCACTATAAACAGCTTAGCTAATGGAGGATAAGCCAATTTATGCACTATGATAGGACCTAAAATCAAACCTAAAAGGGAACCTGCCAATACCAGCAAACTGTATGATATGTAATGCATCATAAGAGTCCTATTCTTGAATCCATTAGCTTTGAGAATTCCAATTTGAGTTCTTTGATGAGTGATTATCCTTTTCATTGATGTTACAAGCATCAGCATTGAAATGAAAATGAAGACTATAGGAAGGGCATTTGCAATCATTCTTAATTGAATTATCATATGCTGATATGCGCTTACGCTTGAATGATCCTCCCTTAAAAGGAATGAATTATAACCATCCTCCAATTCATCATCCAACAAATATTTGAAATCATCTACATTTCCCTTAAATTTAACATTTAAAACATTATATGGAACATCATCCATTGGAAATGCCTTATAGGACATATAAGCAAAACCATAATCTCCATGAACTGGTTTTACTGCATAGTATGGGAGACTGTAGACATATTCTGGTGAATAAACCAAACCCTTGATTTCCTTTTCGACTTCCATTCCATTGAATTTGAATGTGATGTTGTCTCCAATTTCCAGGGATTTGTTATCTGCAAAACTTTTATCCAGCCATACTCCATCCTCATCATCCAAATCGAATTTCTCTCCTTCCACCAGATAAAATTTGGATATTTTATTATCCTCTATAAAATGAAGCTTTATCTCGGGATTGGTATTGAAATCGGCAATCGAACTTAAAACCAATTGCCTCTCGGTCTGAGTTGTTGGACCCAAATCACTTACTATATCTAGAAACTCATCATCAATGTTTGTAGCATAAATCCAAGCATCGGCTAAATTTGTTTCATTATAATAGGCATTGATGTTTTCTTCAAGGGAAATAGCCTCTGAACTAACACCTGTAAATATGAATACTGCTAAAAATGCCATTAAAAATATGGAAATGAATTGAATCTTATAATTCGAAATGTCCCTTAACATCTTTTTGTACAGCATTAAATCACCATTCTAAAAGAATATCAAATCTCCACAAATCAATATACACCATTCGTAATAATACTAAAATTCACCATTCTATATCAGTGATCTTCATTGGAGATTCATTTAGCTCTATGCTTTCAACCTGACCGTTTTTAATTCTGATAACCTTATCTGCAGCTTTTGCCAGCAATGCATTGTGAGTAACTATGACAACAGTGGACTTTTGATTTTTGCTTAAATCCTGAAGGAGATTCAAAACCAGAATACCTGTGTTTGAGTCAAGAGCCCCTGTTGGCTCATCACATAAAAGCACTGCAGGCTGCTTTGCAATAGCTCTTGCAATGGAAACCCTTTGCTGCTGTCCCCCAGACATTTGAGCTGGAAAATGATCAGCCCAATCCTTAAGACCAACGGAATCCAAAACCTCCAAGCCATTTATCTTTACATCCACCACATCGTTCATCAGTTCGATGTTTTCTATTGCAGTTAAGTTAGGGATTAGATTATAGAACTGGAAAATGAAACCTACGTTTTTAGCCCTGTATTCAGTGAGCTCATTGTCGTTAAATGTCTCTACATGATTGCCATTGACAATGATTTCACCTGAACTAACTGAATCAAGACCACCTAAAAGGTTTAGAAGTGTTGACTTACCTGCTCCTGAAGGACCAAGTATAACAACAAATTCACCTTCTTCAATCGTGAAATTTACATTATCCATGGCCTTTAAAATCTGTTCCCCTGATTGATAAACTTTATCTACATTCTTAAACTCAATTATAGCGCTCATAATTCTCCCCATAAAACATTAAAATTATTGAAAGTTCAAAATGATTAACATACTTAATGAAATGTTTATCATTAACAATAAAAATATTTTATTAAATAATCCTAAATAAAAATCCAATCATTGTGATTTTAATTTTTCTTAAATTACATTTTTAACCTAAATCACCTTTAAATATCATTTAAATCTGTTGAAAGCTCTTCATGAACAATATTTGACAAGATTGATTCCAAAATGTCCTTGAACTCTTCAACCATTTTGTCAGAATACTTATTTGCATTTACAATCAATACGCTGTAATTATCGCCGTTCTTGAATATTTGAACAATGAATTCGGCAAGCAATTCATCCATATTGCCCAATACCTCCTCGAGAAAATCATCCATAAAGTCTGAAGAGAAAACTACACTGTTTTCTCCATCAATCACATCATAGGAAATCCAATCAGGTATAAATTGGAAAATGACTGTTGCGTCAATAGGATAATCCTTAAAAGTCAGTATAAGAGGATAATAATCATACTTTATTGCACCATAGACCATGTCGGATGCATGATCGAAAAAGGAGCCTATGCTTTGATTTGAACAATTTATCAATAATGTAGAGATGTTTGCATACAATCCTATGGCATCATAATCATCGAATCTGCCTCTTCCATTATCTATCATGGAAAACAATACATCTTCGCTACGCTCAAATCTAGAGAGGGCATAGGCAAAGATGCTTGTGAAAAATATGTTTTCACTAAGTCCTGAATTATCCAAAAATGATTTGAGTGCCTTTGAATCAAATTCCAAATCATATGTCTTAAGTCCATATCCTCTGGAAGGATTATCTGGATGCAAGCCCTTTACCTTTTCAATATTGCTATACATGGAATCAAAGAAGTCCTTTGCCTCATCAAATTTCTCAGTGCATTTAATTTGACGATGGAAAGCGGCCATCTTTAAGAATGAATCGTCAACGTCAAGAGTTCCTCCATCAAGCAAAATCTGAAGGTCCCGTTTAAATGTATTTACGCACATTCCATCAAAAATGATGTGATTGAACTTAGCCAGCACTACATATGAATCCTCTAATTCAAGAACCTTGAACATTGCCAAATAATCATACAAATCAAAGCCTTGAGCTAAGAAAT
>NZ_JAZNIB010000026.1:0-6013 GCF_045577275.1 Methanobrevibacter sp. | reverse complement strand
ATAGATTATCATAGAAAATAATATAAAAAAATTAAATTTTATAATTTTCTTGAATAATTAGACAAATATTGAAAAAGTGAAACTATGTGTGCAAAAAAGAATGAAGAAATAATCAAATTGGACGAAACTGATATTAAAATTCTAAAGATCATCAATGATGATGTTAGAATTTCATACAGGCAAATTTCACGTGATTTAGGAATTTCTGTAGGAACTGTACACAATCGTATCGATAAGATGCTTAAATCTGGAGTAATTGAAAAATTCGCACCAGTTTTAAACCATAAGAAATTAGGTTATGCACTTACAAGCATTATCGGTGTAAACGTAAAAGGTCAAGAATTAGAAGCTTGGGAAGCAGAAATCTCAAACAATAAAAACGTTGTAGGCCTTTATGACGTTACTGGCCAATATGATGCTATTGTAATTGCTAAATTTAAAGATACTGATGAATTAGATAAATTCCTTAAAGAATTACTTAAATCCGGATGTATTGAAAAAACAATTACACAAACTGTACTTAATATCGTTAAAGAAGATATTGGATCTGCAAATATCCTTTAATCTTAAGTGCAAAACAAATTCAAACTGATAATAATTAAATAATTTTTATAATTTAACCCCTTTTTAAAATTATAAAATTATTTTAATTATTATTCAAACCCCTTTAAAAAATAAACTCAATTTAAAATATTTTTAACTATTTTTTTACTATTTTTACTATTTTTACTATTTTTTACTATTTTTTACTTTTTTCTATTTCTAAAAAAATGAATAAAAACTAAACAATCAAACAAAAAATATATAAATATAAAGTTATAGTATTCTAAATATAGAAAATAAAATATTTATTTTATTATAAGAAATTAAAAACAAGGATTGTAGAAATTTATTGTAATTATTTATTGTAATAAAAATTTATATTTATTTTTAATAAATTTAAAGAAGGTAAAACAAAATGGTAGTTTGTCTCCCAGACACACAAGATGATGAACCACGTATCCCTATTCACTTAAGCAGAGTAGGTGTTACTGGTGTCAAAAAACTTTTAACTCTTAAAAGAAAAGAAAAAAGACCAATCATATTATTACCTACTTTTGATGCTTTTGTAGATTTGCCAAGCACTCAAAAAGGTACACATATGTCTAGAACTCCTGAAGCTATCAGTGAAGTTGTTGATGAAGTTGCTAAAGGTGCTTCCGGCGGTGTTGAATCACTTTGTGCGGATATCGTTAATAGGATGCTTGAGAAGCATGAATACGCTAAACGTGTTGAAGTAAATATGATTAGTGACTACATGTTCATGAAAGAATCCCCAGTAACAGATAATAGATCTCAGGAAATGGCTAAATTAATAGCTAATGCTGTGGGTATCCGTGAAGATGATGGAACCATCACCATTAGAAAAGCTATTGGTGCTGAAGTCATTGGAATGACTGTATGCCCATGTGCACAAGAATCTGTAAGAGAAGTAGATAAAAGCAACTTATTAAAATTCTTAGATGAAGAAACATGCGAAAAAGTATTGGATACTGTAACTTTCGCTTCTCACAACCAAAGAGGAGTGGGAACCATCTTAATAGAAGTTCCTGAAAAGGAATACATCGATGGTGAAAAATTGATTGAGATTATTGAATCATCCATGAGTTCCCCTATTTCAGAGCTTTTAAAACGTCCTGATGAAAATGCCGTTGTAATGCGTGCTCATCAAAATCCCGTATTTGTAGAAGACTGTGTCAGAACAATGAATGAAAAGATTATTGAAGAGTTTTCATACTTGCCTGACGACACATTGATTACTACAAGACAAGAAAACCACGAAAGTATTCACAGACACAATGCTTATGCAGAAAAAGTTTCCACTTTAGGTTCTCTTAAAGAAGAACTTAATTTATAATAAGAAGCAAAATTAAGTGTTTAAAAATACTTAAGTTATAATGAGAAGTTAAGATTAAGTTCATGAAACTTAATTAAACTTTTATTTTTTCTTTTAAAACACATGCAAATATTGCTTATTTGCTTAATTTATACTTAATAAAAATAAGAACTATTTTTACTATTTTATAGGATTAGTCAATATAAGGCTTATAAATTATTTATTATTTTACTATTTTTTATTTTATATTTTGATTATTCTAACAAAAAACATTCTATTTTTACATTTAAATAAATAATATAAGTTATTTTTATAATTAAAACACAATAATAAGCCTATTTTTTCTAAACCCAGTTATATTTGTTTAAATTTAAAAAAAATATCATAATCCTTATATATCATATTTTATAATAATAAGAATATAGGTAACTTAATTATTTTTTAAGTTAATTAAGTGTATTTAGATTTCGTATCACCTATTAATTGGTTAAATTTTAAATTTTTTACTGCCGATTAATGTAGAAAAAAACAAAATCCCCAATAGTTAAATTGAAGGCGATTAGATGGCAAAAGAAGATAAGAAAGTATCAAGACAACGTTTTGATGAGATTATGGGTGTTGCAAAAAGACACCATTTAGCAAAATTATTGAAAAACAATGAAGACGATGAAGATTTTGAAATTTCAGACCTAAGATATGCAATGGAAGAGTGTGGTCGTGCATTCATTAAATTAGGTCAATTACTTGCTACAAGGCCAGATTTAGTTGGTAATGAAATAGCAGATGACTTGAAATTGCTTAGAGACAATACCCCAGTAACACCTTTTGAAGAAATGAAAGCGGTTATTGAAGAGGAAATTGGACAACCTCTTGAAGAGGTATACTCTGAATTTAACGAAGAGCCTCTTGGTTCTGCATCAATCGGCCAAGTTTATAAGGCAACATTAAAGGAAACAGACCAAGAAGTTGCAGTTAAGGTACAAAAGCCAGGCATCATTGATGTAATCGAACCTGATGTAAAAATATTGAATAAGCTAGCTGGAACCCTAGATAAGCATGTTTCAGGAACAAGAGTATATAACTTGCCTGCAATGGCTCAAGAATTTGAAAGATCCATCTTTAAAGAACTTGACTATATGGAAGAGGTCAGAAACATAGGTAAAATAACCAAAAACTTTTCAGATGTGGATTACATCAAATTCCCAGAAGTATACCCAGAATATTGTACATCCAAAGTCATCACCATGGAGCTTATTGATGGATATGAAGTAACTGACTTGTTTGACAATGAAATTGAAGGAATAAACAATAAGGAAATCGCACAATATGGATGCCAATCCTACTTAAAACAAGTATTGCTTGACGGATTCTTCCATGCAGACCCACACCCAGGTAACTTGTTTGTAACTAAAGACAACAAACTTTGTTACATTGACATGGGAATGATGGGAGTTGTGAATGCTACCTTCAGATCCAATTTTGCTCAATTGGTATTGCTTCTATTGGATGGAAATTCACACCATTTAATCAATCAAATGCTTTATATGAACATCATAACTCCTGAACAGAACACTGATGAATTTAAAGCAGATGTTGATGACTTGCTAAATACATACATTGGCGTTGATATGGACCAAATGGATGGAATTTTCGACAATTTAATGAATGTAATGATTAAACACAATATAATTCTTCCAAGAGAATTCGTAATGATTGGAAGAGGACTATTGCTCATTGAAGATGCTGGGGACAAATTGGACCCTCACTTCAATCTTACAGAAGAACTTGAAAGCTTTGCTAAAAAGATGATTAAAACCAAATTCGAACCAGGAAATCTTGTAGGCGGAGGATTCAACTATATTGTGGAAATAGAACACTTATTAAAAGACTTGCCTGATAGGCTTAACAGCACTCTTGACAAGCTTGAAAAAGGACAATTAGAGTTAAATATGAACCACACTGGCTTGGATGAATTGAAGGATCAATTATCCATTTCATTAATCGTTTCTGCATTGCTCGTTGGTTCATCCATTGCAATTTTAGCAGATAAAGGACCAAGAGTATGGGATATTTCTGCTATTGGATTCTTCGGATTCCTCATCAGTGCAATTCTTGGAATATATATTATAATTAAATTCATACGTACTGAAAGGTAAACAAAACAAATAATGATTAAAAAAGGAGTAGTTAGGTGATAAAAATGATTAAAAAAATTTTTGCATTATTATTGTTAAGCTTTTTAGTCATTGGAGCTGCAAGCGCTGCAGACTTTAAGCTTAATGATGGCTTTGAACAAGTAACTGAATTTTTCTCTACAAATAACGAAACCGGCATGACCATATGCACTTGGGACTATGACGATAATGTTAAAGAGTATTATTTACAAAACGATACCGATTACATTATAGTTGAAGGAGACAATAATACCTACAACACAACAGAACACACTTCAAGTGAAATGGGAGATGTAATGAATTACATGACCAGCGGAAATATCGGTTTAAGTTATGGAGTTTTAGAAATAGCAGAACATAACGGCAACAAATATGTCATTTATGCATATATGGAAAAGGCAACTCCTGATGATTGGAAAGCATGTTATGATGAATTGATGAAATTCAATGAAAACAATAACATCGAACCAATAGCTGATGCCATATAAAACTTAATTTTAGGAAAAATTCTTTTTTTCCTATTTTCTTTTTTTAAAAACATTTAAATCAAATATAACCAATATATAAAACTTATTTTAGAAAAAGTAAAATTATCAATCTTTATTTCCCAATTTTAAGGTGCAAGCAAGTACTTGCATTCGAAAACCTTTATATTGTCGATTAAATAAAAATAAGTTTAAGTCTAATTGAATAAAATCTAGAGGTGGAAATATGAGTATAATTTTATTAAGTATTTTATTAACAATTTTAATTTTAATGGGATCAGTTCTTTCTCTTAGAAATGAAGAATCTGAAGAAGCTGAAATCATTAATGAAATTAAAATTAAATATCCTGTTAGCACAAGATACTATGCATAATTAGGATAAAAAATAACAATTATTTTTTTTCTATAACTTTTACAAGTTTATTTTTAATATTAAACTTAATTTTTTATTATTTAATTACTTTTTTTACTATAATTTCTTTATAAAAATAATATTTTTTTAAAAAATAGCTTTTGATTGATATTTAAAAAATAACTTTAAATTTTATTTAAAAAAAAGAGTGATAAGAATTAAATTAATAATTTAATCCTTTGCCCATCTTTTAAGGTTTGGGAAAACCTCATTCATCATTTTTAAAGCTTCATCCATATCAATATCAGGATGAACTTCAACCATTTTTTCACTGCAGAAAGCAATCATATCTTCCATAGACATGTCAGATGTGAATTCACCATCCTTAAAGCAGTACATGCAGTAATCTTCATTTTTAGATCCATCAGCATTGGTTCCATAAAGTTCTTCAGTCATAGGCATTGCGCAGGATTGGCAGAATTTTTGATTTTCTAAATTTTCCATAATATCATTTCCTAATTTTAATATACTTATCTATTAATATTCATATGCATATAATTTTCGAAAGAGCATTTAGAAAGTATTGATTTTCAGTAATTTTGTAAAATTTATATACTATCTTAATTAAAAATAACTATATATTTTTAAATAAAATTTTTAAAAAAAAGGATTTAAAAATAATAATGAAAATAAATAAAAAACAATTAATTTTAAAAAGAATTTAAAGTGATTTTATGTCAGATGTATTATTAAAAACTACTGGACAGATTATAGGACATTTCAATGCATATAAAGGTTCCAGACCAGCATTTCATGGAGACCATGTTGTCATTGTAAGGGGAATCAGCCGTGACCCTATCGAAATTGATGAGATGGAAGCTAAAATATCAGAACTTAAAGACATTCTTCAAGCAGAAGAAGCGGATGTAATGTCAGATGACGGCAAAGAATTTGTAGAAAAGGTAGATTCTTACATAAGGGATGCTGAAGCTGCTGATACCGCACCAGATAATGGTGGAATTCTCAAAATGAAAGAACAATTGGAATCTATGGGGCTCCATGTTGAGTACAAACTCTTCCTAATGCCTAATGTAGGTGCTTTTGTAGCAATTTGGAAAGACAAATC
>NZ_JAZNIB010000025.1:0-8916 GCF_045577275.1 Methanobrevibacter sp. | reverse complement strand
AATAGAATAAAAAATTAAAAAAATAGTTAGAAAACAAATAAAAAATTTAAAAAAAAAAATAAAAAAGTGTAAATTATCTATAAGAATAATTTACGTAATTTTAAAGCTGCACTTGGTTGAACTTTAATTAAAGCTTTTACAAGTTCAGTAGTACCAAGAGTTTCAAATTCAATTTCTTGGAAAGCTTTAGCAATGCTGTTTAAGTCATCATCACTTAAAGACCATAAGTAGTCACAAGCTTTGGTGTATTTGTCCATATCACGACCCATAGCTTCATCTACCAAATCAGCATATTTTTTAAGGAATTTCTTGGAGCAGTCTCCTGCTTTAATAGCTTCAGCAGCAGTTTGACCAGCTAATTTACCACCGGTAATACCACTGGTGATTCCTCCACCGGTAAGTGGGTTAACTTGACTAGCTGCATCTCCACAAAGCAAGATATTGTCATTATACATCTCTTTTACAAGACCTCCAACAGGGTCTCCACCTACATTCAATTCAACAGGTTGAGCATCCTTAAGTGCATAACAGTTGTTAACAGCATCAACCAAATATTCATAAGCAGATTTTTCAGCCATATCCGGAATGATTGCAAGTCCTGCGTTTACGATGTCATCACCTTTAGGGAACAACCAGAAGTATCCTCCAGGTGCAATGCTACCGAAGTAGAACTCAAGGACATTGTTTCTTTCCATTTTAGCATTACACATTTCAAATTGTATACCTGATTCCATATGTTTAGGTTTGGTGATTGCTTTAAGTCCAGCCCATTTAGCTACGTGGGATTCAGGACCATCTGCACCAATGAGTATTTTAGCATTAATGTCGTAAACTTCACCCATGCATTCACAAGTAACTGTGTAAGATCCATCTTCCTCTTTTTTAAGACCTTTTGCTTGGGTTTTAATTCTGATTTCTACACCTTCTCTTCCTGCTTCCATAGCTAAATGCTTATCGAAAACTTTTCTCTCTAAGATGTATCCTGCTTCAGGCAATTCCACAACATCATTGGTAATCCATACATCGGTTCCATCAGGTGCAATCAATCTTACACCTTCAATTTCTTGAGTAATCCAATGAGGGTCAGCTTCAAGCTCTAAAATATCAAAAGTCTTCTTGGAAACACCTTCAGCACATCTTTTAGGAGCACCGATTTCAGATTTTTTATCTAAAAGAATTACTTTTGCTCCACCTTTTGCTGCAAATCTTGCAGCGGTAGAACCAGCAGGTCCAGCACCAATAACCAATACATCAGTTTTAATCATAATAATTCATCCCCACTAACTTATTCTTCCAATTCGAGTGCCGCTAAAGGACAAGCGTCTACACAAATTCCACATTCATTACAGTTTTCATCAAAAACTAAAGCAGTTTCTTTTACTTCTATGCAGTTTCTTACACAAACACCTGCGCAACAACCGCAATAAGAGCACCAATCTTTAACAATCATAATATAACTCCAAACTAGTTCAATTAATAATTAGTATAAAAACTTTAATTTTTAAAATATTTAAAACAAAACATAAATTAAATTAAAAAACTATGTTTTAGAATATTTTAGAATAAATATATAATATATAACATAAAATTATATATTTTTTATAATATATAATCTTTGGGTTAAAAATGGAAAATAAGGAAGAAATAAGGAATAAATAGGAAAAATAAAATCAATGATTAATAAAATTAAAAAATAAGCTAAAAAAACTTAATTAAATTAATAAAATAGATTAGAATATAAAAAATAATTTATTTCTAAAAAAGAAAAACCTAAAAAAATATAATAAAAAAATAAAAAGAAAGAAATTCCAAAACTAGATCATGTTTGGAACTCTGAGTGAAGTAGGCAATGGCTTAATTTTAGCTGGAGTACCGATAGCCAAGTAATAAGGAGGCACACTACGGGTTACAACTGCACCTGCAGCTACAATAGCTCCTTCACCAACTTCTATATTAGATAAGAATGTTGTATTTCCACCAACAGAACATCCTTTTCTGAGTTGAGGTCCTTTCAATTCATATTCTACTCTAATAGGATACCTGTCATTTGTAAAGCAGGCACAAGGGCCAATGAATACATTGTCTTCAATAATACTGTTTCTAGGAATGTATACATTGGATTGGATGCTTACATTATTTCCAATTTCACATCCACCTTCAATGACAGTATTTGTACCAATCAATACATCATTACCTATTGTAGTATGATCTCTTACAACAACATTATGTCCAGTTTTAAAGTCATCTCCAATGATTACATCATTATAGATTACAGTATTAGATCTTAGTAAAATGTTTTTACCCAATACAGGCTCTTTACTAAATCTTTTATAATTAACTCCTAATTTAATTCCTTCCCTAATTAATCTAGGGTCTTTAGAGTCATTATTATTTCCACGTAAATTTAAAAAACTAGGCATAATTTCACCTCTTCTATAAAGTTCAATGAACTTAAAATTTTTACAAAGTTAATATATTCAAATAATAGTATGTTGAATAAAGTATAAAAAATTAATGATTTAGATTGAATATTTTTTAAAGCAATCATAAATTCAATTCTCTCAATTTTTTATCCATTTCCTCTTCGCTAAGTTCGTCTTCCTCTTCCAATTCCATTTCCTTATCCAAGATTTCATCTTCACCAGATGCAATCTGTTGAGCTCTCCTATTTTCCTCTTCAAGATATTTTTCCTTATTCTCTTCCCAATCAGCCTTGATTTCTGCAATCAAATCATCATCAGCTTCAATAGCAGGTCCAGTATAGGAACAGTCCTTACATTCCCATTTTGACCAAACCTGTGGAATGATCCAATCTATATTAGTGGAACCACAACGTGGACAGATAGTTCTTTTCATATTTTCACCTCAATAAAGAATAAAAGCATAAGATTAAATTTTTACTTTATTATTTGTTCTGAATTATCATTTTTCTAATCAGTCTTATAAAAACTCCAAATCAAGTCCAATGCCTCACCAGGTTCAAGTACACCAGATCTTGTTTCCCTTAAAATTCTTTGTATCGAATACCTTTTCATGTGAGGAAACTTCTTGTGAACTTCATACAACAATGGGCATCCAAATCCTTTAAACTTGTTTAAATTATAATGCACAGTTAAGGATTTGTTTTCAGATTTTGATACGGATAATGAAGCAGGTAAGTTGAGCCTAATAACTTTATTATTATTGGCTTCATTATCTACATCAGTTGGTTCATTTTTACCAATTTCATCAATTTCATCTTCACTTTCATCAAGATTGCATACTTGTTCTGTTACACATTGACTTCCAGTTGCCAACATATCCCCAAAAATCACAATAGGAACATCATTTTCTAAAGCATATTTGTATAATGTTTCCTCAATGATCTTTGAACATCTTCCGCAAGGATGGAATCTTCCAGCGAATGATTCCTGAACCAATTCACTATAATCCACTTCAATATACTCATGAGGAACATCCAATTCCTCAACCAGCTTGTCAATGTTATGCCTAAATTGATTCGGCAGAATTATGGTTCCAGGGTCAACAGTAATTGCTATTGGATTGAATCCCAATTTTTTAGCCAATATTAGTGAAAAGCTGCTGTCAGTTCCACCAGATAATGCTACAATAGCTGCAGGCTTTTCCGCTTCAAAATAGCCATATGGACCTTCTTCCAAATCCTTGAAATACTTGTAGAAATTAAATGAATACAAATTATCCAATTTTATCTTTAGAATGTCTATTAAATTGTTTAATGCTATAAAAGTGCCATAATCCAAGTTTTCCTTATTTTCGTTTACAAATGAATTTAACTTATTCAAAGAAAGATTCATCCTATACTCCTTTTGAAGGAAATCAGAATGGCTTTCAACATGAATGCTGCCTATTTCAAGCTCTTCTCTGAGTCTGCCAACAACCCATCCTCCCTTTCCAATAATAGCTGATTTGTCAGGACGGTCATTGGTAATTATCCACATTTCATTCGCATCATTGTCATATAGAACTTCCTTAATGTCTATATTGACTTCTTCATGACCTATTTCCCTTCTGATCTTATTTATATGATTCAAAAGAGCGTTTACATCATATACCATATTTCCACCATCTAGAAACAATAATATCAATAGCTTAGCAATTTAAGATAAAATATTTAACAATAGTTATAAAATTTAAAAAATAAAAAAATAATAAAACAAATAAAAGTGAAAAACAATTAGATTCCTTGTTTTTCAAATTCATTATCTAAAAATATGTTCATATTGTCAATAGCCAATTGCACCATTTCAGGAGAAGGTCCACCAGGAACGTTTCTAATCTTAACGTTTTCAATTGGATTCAATGCATTATGAATCAATTCATCATCAAGACCTAATTTTTCAAATCCAAGTTCCTCTGCTACATTGTCTACATAAGCTCCATCAATTTCACTTGGATTAACTCCTTCAGCAACTGCCTCATTTACAATTCTGCCTACAATCTTATGAGCTGTTCTGAATGGTATCTTTCTTTCCCTTACCATAATGTCAGCCAAATCAGTAGCTGTTGCAAAGTTTGCTCCTGCTAATTCCAAGCATCTTTCTGTATTGAAAGTGACAGTCAAAAGCATATGGTTGACTATCTTTAAAGTGTCATAAGCCACATCACATGCATTCCATAAATGAGGAGTGATTTCCTGCAAATCTCTATTGTAAGTGTATGGAATAGCTTTTAGAATGGTTAGGATAGTGATCAATTCTCCATTGACTATTGCACATTTGGATCTTGCCACTTCTGCAACATCAGGATTTTTCTTCTGTGGCATGATTGAAGATGTTGATGAGTATTCATCAGCCATTGAAACGATTCCAAACTCATAAGTGCTCCAAAGAACCAATTCTTCACAGATTTTGGATAATGTAGTGCATAATGCACTGAGGTCGAATACAGTCTCTGCAATATGGTCTCTTGAGGAAACACCGTCCATTGAGTTTTCAAGATAATCATCAAAGCCTAACAATTGGGTTGTCAATTCCCTATCAATTGGAAAACTTGTAGTTGCCATAGCAGCTGAACCTAATGGGTTTAGATTGACTCTTTTATAAGTGTCATCCAATCTTTGGTAATCCCTTTTTAGGGCTTGTGCATGTGCCATCAAATGATGAGCCAAGGTAACTGGCTGAGCATGCTGCAAATGAGTGTATCCAATCATGACTGTTTCCTTATGCTCCTTAGCAAGTTCAATGATTCCTTCAATGAACTCAAGGATTCCAATTTGGATTTCAGATATTCTGTCTCTCAACAATAATCTTATATCTGTTGCAACTTGGTCGTTTCTTGACTTTGCAGTATGCATAAATCCTGCTTCAGGCCCTACAAGCTTGGTTACATAGTTTTCCACAGCCATATGAACGTCTTCAACAGAATGGTCAAATTCAAGTGCATCGAAACCTTCATCGCTTAGCTTATCCAACGCTTTAAGGATTTTATCTGCTATCTCTCCATCTATAATCCCTTGTGCCTTAAGCATTGAAGTGTGAGCGTAATTGCATTGAATATCTGCATCAAAGATAAATCTATCAAATTCCAATGAAGAAGTGTATACTGCTGCTTCATCGGTCATTTCCTTTTCAAGTCTTCCAGTTCTAATTTTCAAGGATATCAACTCGTTAAATTTAATAATAAATGTAAAATTTTTAATTATAATTTCAAATAAGAATTCAAGAAAATTCTTTAATTAGTTATATATTATTAAATTTTAGTTTTAATAATTTATATAAATATCTAATATAGATTAAAAAAGGACAGTTAGAATAGGAATTATGAAAAATAATAAAATTACGAAATTAAAGCAATATTAACTGTAAAATGAAGAGAATCAATTCATAATTGATAAGATTTAAATAATATAAATCTTAAAATAAGTTTAAGGGTTTACACCTGATGTAAACTCCCATTTTGAGAAAATTGGACGTCAAGGAATCCAAATATTATTTTGGATTCTTTTAACGTTTTTAAATTTTATACTATTTTTAGAATTTTTAAATTGAAAACAATTTATTTACTTATTTATGATTCGTTTTTTTTTAGTGCAATATAACTTTTTCAAACTCAACCAATATTTTCAAATTGATTAAATTTTTTTAAAATGAGTTTAATTTACAAAATAAAAGCAATTTATCAGTTAAAATGGAATTTAAAGCCATAATATTGGTTAAATTTATAAATAATTAATTTAAACTATTATTTAGGTTTCGATATCTAAAATAAATCATCAATTTTCTCAAAATCAAGGAGGTGAAATTATGGTTGTGACTTTGAGACAAGTTTTACTTGTTTCCCTTTTCATCATTCAAATGATCTTAATATTCATTGAGTGAACTGTAGTTTCATGACTGTTGAATTTTACAAAAAGTTTTAGGTCTGATTTAACCTTAGATATCCTTTTATCCTAATTTTGAATACTGAATAAAAAATAGTAAAAAATAGTTTAAAAAAATAGCATGAAAATATTGTTTAAATATTAAAATAATTAAAATAATTAAAAAAAAGTAAAAAAGTAAAGAAAAGAATAAATCTATTCTTTAGTTTTCATTTCAGTGTATCCGCATTTACCGCAAGCGAATCTGTCACCGTGGTCAGCCATGAATACACCTTCACCACAACGAGGACAGAATGGGTTTTTCCTTACGATTTTGTCTCCTTCTACAGTGTATAAATCTTTTTTATCAGGCATAATAATATCCTCCTAAATCCTTCCTAATTATTCTTCCGCTTCATCTTCTTCTTCAGCAGGAGCTTCTGGTTCTTTGTTCTTTTCAATGATGCTTGGTTTTTCAACATCAATTAAAGATGATTCTCTACCGTATACTTTAGCGTAACCAGTTGCTTTAGGTTCACCGTATCCTGGTTGAATGTTGTCTACAACGATTAATTCTTTTTTAGTGTCAAGCATAGCAACTAATTTGCTTTTGACATCTAAAAGCTTAGGAGTTGGTTCTCCTATGTAAGAAACAATAAATTTAACTTCAGTTCTATCAAATAAAACGTTTTCTTTCTTTTCAATAATTTCAATATCCATTATAAAACCTCTCTTTTAGGGTTTGAATTTAATTATTATTAATAAATTAAATAATTTATCAAAGCAAACTAGAACAACTATTCCTTATTAAAATAAGTCATAAGTTTAGCTGCTTTGTCTTTTCCTTCGCAAACATTTACAAAGACCAAACCTTCGTTAGGTTGACCATATAAAATAACAGCATCTTCAGGTGCAATCAATAAGCATGGAAGAACTGCAAGATCTTCTTCCCCTTTAACTACAATAATACGATTTTCATTATCCTCTAAAGTTAAAGAAATAGCTTTCTCTATGGTTTCCCATAGATTTTCAGTGATTGTGCCTGCAGGATTATCTGCTTCTAAAATGTTTTCTGTACGAATAATATCATGATTATGATCTTTACGTTGAATACGATTGTCAATGATTCCCAAATCTGGAATCAAATCATTATCAACAAGATTTTTAGTAGTTTGATCACCAACAGAGATTAGAAAATTAGCTTCTTTAATCATAGGTATTGCATCTTCAAATTCAGCATACAATTTACCTAACGGTTTTTTAAATTCACCAATTAAATTTTCATCTAATTTAAACAAGTTTTAACCTCTATCAATAAATCCAAAATAATAATATTTTAAATCAATATTTTAAAATGAGCATAAAATATATAGTAAAATAATTATTATACTTTAATATTTATCTAATTTAAGATATATAAAGTTTAGCATTAAAATCAGTCTAAAAAAAGAAAAATTAATAAAAATAAGAAAAAAGAGCGATGAATCACATCACTCTAATTGTGAAAAGTTTTGGTCAGGCTTTTAAGGCCATAGGCCTTAAAAAGTTTGTCTATTCTGCATCACTATAAAGGTTTCCTAAAGCTCTAGCAGCGAATAAAGCAATGAATGGAGCTATCACTAAGAATCCAATTAATATACCAACATATGGTATAGCAGTGAAGAGCCCTAAAATAATTCCTAAGACTATTGTAATGATTAATAAAAGGATATACCATCCAATATATCTTCCAACACCGATTTCTTGAATGTCACCAATTACTTCCTTAATGTTAATAGCTTCACCGATACTGTCATATTTAGCTAATCTGCACATTGCAATTTCCAACAATAAACCAAATATGATATATAAGATCATTGCAACAACAGCAGTGATTAAAAGTCCAGCGAATAACGCAGACCAGTACTCTTGAGGAACTGTATTTACCATAGCAGTAGCATTAACGGTAGTGTTTGTTACTTCCTGACCCATATATTCAACAATCTTGAACACTGTGGAATAGGTTCCGGAAAGCCATCCTACAACCAAAACGATTATTGTTGGTATGATATAGTAAACGATTTCAACAACCAATAATTTTAATCCATCAACAAGATTAGCAAAAATATCCAATGCAGGGATATCATCACTAAAATTTATTGTTTCTTTTAAAACACTTAAGATATAACCTTGTGTAACGAAATAAAGAATTAAAGTAACAATTGCGAGTAATTCTATTACTGTTGTATTTATTTCAATACCCCAAGAACCTAATACTGAGGTTAAATTTGCAACAAGGAAAACTACTCCAAAAATGAGTAAAGCCTTATAATCCTTAGTAGGATAAGCTAAAGCTTCCTTGAATAAATCTATTAATCCAGTCATAAAAAGCCTCCATAATTAAATAGTTATTATTAAAATAAACCATTTTTTTTGATTTTAGTATAAAAACACAATAATATATTTAAATAAAACTCTTATATATACCTTTTTATCAAAATAATAATATTTTGATTAAATAATTCAAAATAGATAACATAAACTTAATAGAATTAATAAAAAATAGCAAATAATCAAGATTAACTAAAATTAATGAAATTTATAAGAAAAAATAGCCA
>NZ_JAZNIB010000024.1:0-4398 GCF_045577275.1 Methanobrevibacter sp. | reverse complement strand
TTTCAGTCTATTTTTTTGGAAATTGTAAGTTAATAGATAATTTTATCTTTCTTTAATTGACAAATCGTTAGTTAGATAAATTAAATTTAAAAATAGGTTAAAAATTTTATTTGATTCAATTAATTTAAGAAAATTAAAAATTTTATTTATTTGGTGTAAAAATGAGAATTATTTCAATTGTAGGTTTAAAGAACACTGGTAAAACTTCCCTTACAGGTAAAATCATCAAGGAATTAACCAATAGGGACTTTAAGGTAGCAAGCATCAAGCATTCTCATCACCGAATGGAAATGGATCATGAAGGAACCGACACTTATAAGCAAATGGAAGCAGGTTCCGATTTTGTTGTAGGGATTGGCGGAAGAACCTACTTCAATATTAATGAGAGACTTGATCTCGAACGTATTTTGTTCTTAATTAAACTTATGGAAAATCCTGATTTTGTGGTTATAGAAGGATTTAAAGCATATCCTTATGCCAAAATAGCAACTTGCGAAGAAGTCAAGGATGAATATACAATCAAAGTAGTGAATTCATTTGAAATCACAGATGACGAGCTATTGGAATTGGTTGACCTTGTTGAAGAAAGGTCCTATGATATTTTGGAAACATTGTTTGTCAATGAATGCGGATATAATGATGCAAGTCTTATAGGTCAGGCATTTGCACAAGGAAAATTGGATTACAATCCAGAAACTCAAGCTGAAGTCAATCTATCCATTGATGGGGTGAATATTGGATTAAACAGATTTGTCAGCGATTATCTCAAGCAAACCATATTGGGGGTATTGGCTCCACTTAAGATCAAGGAATATGGTGTAGAAGACTTCGATGATATTGACATAACAATTAAAAACAAAAAAGAGTAATATAATGAATGATAATATTATATTATAAAATATATAATTATATTATTTAAGATATATTATTCAAGATATATTATTCGAGAATATGATTATATTATAAATTATTTTTTTAAATCAATTAGGTGATTATGTGAGCGATAATAAAGATTTTGAAAATAAGGTTAAATTAGTAATTAATGGAAATGATATTGAATTAAACAAGTTTACAGATGATATCATCAAGGAAACCATTCTAGGATTATTGAAAGCTATCAAAACTTCTGAATATGGTGTAGATGAAGTTAAGAATGTTGAAATTTCCATTGATAATGAATAATCCTTTGATTATTTTTTTTTAAAATTTTTTTATAGACTATTAGAGTTATTAATTTATTGAATGAATTTTATTTTGGGGTTTATGGATGAAGGATAAAGTAAGAGACGATTATGAAAGACCAATTATTTCACTTAGGATCTCTATCACCAATCGTTGCAATGTAGATTGCATATATTGTCACCACGATGGGATGTTAGAGTCTTCATCAGAAATGACTCCAGATGAAATTTATGAAATCTGCAGAATTGCAAAGAAATTAGGTGTTGAGAAAATACGTTTGTCTGGAGGCGAACCTTTAATTAGGCCAGACATAGTTGAAATTGTAGAGAAGATAAATTCACTTGATTTCAAAGACATTTCAATCACCACCAATGGTATAAATTTGGACAAATTTGCCAAACCATTATACGATGCAGGATTAGACAGAGTTAATGTCAGTTTAGACACACTTAATGAAGAAACCTATCAAATGATTGTAGGGAAAAACGTTTTAAGCAGAGTTAAAGATGGAATTGTCGAATCTTGTGCAGTTGGTATGTATCCGGTCAAGATAAATATGGTGGTTATGAATAATATCAACAATGATGATATTTTTGACATGTTCGAATTTTCCAAGGAACATGGTGTCATACTTCAACTTATTGAAATCATTGAGTCTGAAAGTTGTGATGACAATGAATTCAACTCAAAGTATCATTACCCATTGGCGGAGTTTGAAAAACACCTTGCCGAAATTGCAGATGAGATTAAGGTAAGGGAATTTATGCAGGATAGGAAGAAATATTTCATTGATGGGGGAGAAATAGAAGTTGTCCATCCTGTAGACAATACCAATTTCTGCAAAAATTGTACAAGACTCAGAATCACTCCTGAAGGTAAGATCAAACCTTGCCTACTTAGAAACGATAATCTTGTAGACTTGATTGAATATATTAGAGAAGGAGCCTCTGATGAAGAGCTTGTAGACATCTTCCTTAAGGGAATCCATAATAGGGAACCTTTCTATAAGGAAGAGGAAACTTAAACTTAATAATTAAACTTAATACTTAAACTTAATACTTAAACTTAATATTTAAACTTAATATTTAAACTTAAAAGAATTAACTAAAAATTGGGGGAATCATGACTAAGAATAGGGTTGAATGGATAGATTTTATACGTGCAGTAGCAATATTGACAGTTTTATATATTCATGCAACTGATGGGATTTATATCATTTCTTCAGATGCAATTATGAATTATACATTGTATTCCAGAATATTCCAGTTCGCTTCACTATTCGTTGGACGTATAGGTGTTCCGTTCTTCTTAATGATAACAGGTTACCTACTGCTTGGTAGGTCATATGATGATGATCGTATTCAGGCTTTTTGGAATAACAATTGTAAGAAATTGGTTATAATTACAATTATTTGGGCGATAATTTATGCAGTTAGCTTGCAATTCATTACAGTTAAAAGTGGGCAAGTGAATTTTGCTGAAGCGGGATCTTTATTCTTCAGCCATATGTGGTATATGCCGATGATTATTGGAATGTATCTTTCAATGCCTTTTGTTTCAAATGCATTGGAGCATTTCAGTCCGAAAACAATCAATCAGGCAACAATTGTATTCGCATTTTTAGCATTCCTCTTGCCGTTTATCACACTTGTATTGGATATGCACGGAATCCATAATGTCACTATCCAATATTGTCTTGGATTCAGTGGTGGAATTTATGGAATCTACATTATTCTTGGATATTTGGTTAAAAAAGACTTATTTAAGAAGTATTCATCTAAAAAGATGGGATTGCTTGCGATAGTCTCATTCATTATATGTCTCTTGTTCCAATACTATTCATTTATTAAAGGATACAGTTTCTTCTTATGGTATGAATTCCCATTCATTTTAACCGGATCATTCGCATTGTTTGAGTTATGTTCAAGAATGAAAAAAGTAAGAGCATTCCCATTTGTAAGCTTCTTATCAAAATACTCATTTGCAGTATTTTTAGTGCATAACTTATTCAGATTGCCATTCCTTCCATTGGTTGTTCAATTACCATATACAGAACCTGTAAAGGCAATTATCCTTTGGATTTTATTGATTATCTTTAGCTATGCTGCAGTGGTGGTCATTTATAGAATCCCAAGATTTGGAAAATATATTTTATATATGAGATAATTGATTTTATCTCATCTTTTTCTATTTTTTATCTTTTTTGAATTTTTTTAAGTTTAATTTTTTTATTATTTTATAATTATTTCATCTATCTTTTTTATCTGTTCACTCTTTAAATTCTTCTTTAATGATTTTAAACGCAGCTCTTGCTTCTGGAGAAGGGAACAATGGATAAATATGGAACATTCCTTCAGCAACTACGAATTTGACATCTACGCCATCTTCTTCAAGTTTTTCAACATATGAAACGATGTCCTTATGAAATATTTCATTATCTCCTGCAAAGATAATCATTTTAGGCAAATCCTTATTGTCTCCGAAAGTAGGGCTTACCCTATAATCGTCAAGACTCCAATCCCCTGCCCAGGACTTCCCCATTTCCCTTAAGCCAACTTCTCCTAAAATCGGATCGCTCTCATTGTCATATGGTGGGTTGCTCATTCCAATATCAACCCATGGGGAAAAGACAATGATTTCATCAGGCTGAGGCAAATCAATGGTTTTGATGTATTGGCAAAATGACAATACAAATCCTCCTCCTGCTGAATCTCCCATTAAAACGATGTTGCTTCTGCTTGAGGTCAAATCCTTATAAAAATCAGTCATGAGATTGAATGTTTCATTTGCAGAATGCTTTGGAGCAAGAGGATAAACAGGTGCAAGAACATATGCATCTAATTTACGTGATAGCAAATAGCAGTATAAGAAGTGCTGATAATTGATTTCACCTATGAATGCACCTCCATGTATGTATACTATTGTATTTTCGGCATTTTCATCTCCGAATCTAAAAACTTGCATGCCATTGGAATCAATGCTTTTGAAAATGCTTTTAACTGGCTTTTCAGTGGATTGTCCTTTGGATAAACGTTCTTCAACTTTCTCTTTTGAATCCATATAATCATGTTTAGTGAAATTTAAATAAAGTTCTTCGATTTTTGAAATAAATGATTTTTTTGACATGCTATCTTCCTAAATGAAATCAATTTACTAAAATTTTTACATATATTATTCTAATAAATAAGATATAAATAATTTATTTTTAACTAAGTT
>NZ_JAZNIB010000023.1:0-7009 GCF_045577275.1 Methanobrevibacter sp. | reverse complement strand
TAATATTAGTTTGTAATATTAAAAACAAAATGTATTAGTTTTCAAAAGCTCTTACTGCTAAGGTTTATATATGAAAATACATATTTTTATATAAAATTTACAATAAATAACTAAAATTCAAGCATTAAAATTAGACTAAATATAAAATAATTAATTATGATGACAATTTGATGACAATTATGGTGAAATAATGAGTACAGAAAGAAAAAACATTATATTAAAAGGAGGAAGGGAACACAACCTTCAGAATATTGATTTATCCATTCCCCGTGACCAATTTGTAGTGGTTACAGGATTAAGTGGTTCCGGTAAATCAACACTTGCTTTTGATACTATCTATGCTGAAGGACAGCGTAGATACGTTGAATCATTATCTGCTTATGCAAGGCAATTTTTAGGTCAAATGAAGAAACCTGAAGTGGATTATATAGAAGGACTATCACCTGCAATCTCAATTGACCAGAAGACCACAAAGGTAAATCCAAGATCAACAGTAGGTACAATAACTGAAATTTATGATTATTTACGTTTATTGTTTGCAAGAATAGGAATACCACATTGTCCTAATTGTGGAAAGGAAATATCCCATCAAACCATAGGCCAAATTACAGAATCAATCATCGAAGAGGGAGAAGGAACTAAAATACATGTACTTGCTCCTGTTGTAAAAGACCGTAAAGGAGAACATAAAGACATCCTAGAAGACTTTAGAAAGAAAGGTTTTGTCAGAGTACGTGTAGATGGTGAAATAAGAGGTCTTGATGAGGATATTGAACTTGGAAAGAACTTCAGACACAATATAGAACTTGTTGTAGACAGACTTGTTATCAGAGAAGGAATTGACTTCCAAAGAAGACTATCAGATTCTGTAGAGACAGCTTGTAATTTTGCAGATGGATTAGTAACTGTCATGTTTAATAAAAGGGATGATGAAGGAAATGAGTCAACTTATGAAAAAACATATTCTGAAGACTTTGCATGCACCAGTTGCGGCATAAGTTTCCAGGAATTGACTCCTCGTATGTTTTCATTCAATGCACCACAAGGAGCATGTCCTGAATGTAACGGTATAGGAACAAAGATGGAAATGGATCCTGATTTGATTGTCCCAAATAAAAGCTTATCACTTAATGATGGAGCAGTTGTTCCATGGTCTAAATCAACTAAAAAGGAAAATTATTATTACCAAATGCTTAAGGCAGTTGCAGACCACTTTGGATTCAGTATGGACACCCCATTTAAGGATTTGACTGAAGAGCAGCAACACATCATTCTCTATGGTTCAAACGAGAAGGTTGCTTTTGCCTTTAAAAGAAGAAACAGATCATATAGAGTAAACCGTAAATTTGAAGGTGTTATCACAAGAATGGAAAGATTGTATATTGAAACCAAATCAAATTATAATCGCAGTTATATCTCAAAATTCATGAGTGACCGCAAATGTCCAGTCTGTGGCGGAAAAAGACTTCGTCCTGAAGTATTGGCGGTTACTGTTGGTGATAAGAACATCATGGATGTCTGTGATTTGTCAATCAAGGAAAGCTATCAATTTTTCCAAGATTTGGAACTTACAGAAAGGCAGTTGTTCATTGGTAAGGAAATCCTAAAGGAGATAAAGGCAAGATTGAAATTCCTCGTTGATGTAGGATTGGATTACATTACAATGTCCAGGTCTTCAGGTACATTATCAGGAGGAGAAGCACAGAGAATCAGGCTTGCTACCCAAATAGGTTCCGGTCTTGTTGGGGTATTATACATATTGGATGAACCAAGTATCGGTCTTCACCAAAGGGACAATAAGAAGCTTATTGGCACATTGAAGCATCTAAGGGATATCGGAAACACCTTAATCGTTGTAGAGCATGATGAAGAGACAATATTATCTGCTGATTATGTGGTGGATATAGGTCCTGGAGCTGGTGAGCATGGTGGAAAAATAATAGCTGAAGGGAGCCCTGAAGAGATTATGCAGTCTCCAGACTCCATTACAGGAAAATATCTCTCTAGAAGAGAAACCATTCCTATCAATCCAAACAGAAGAGAAGGAAACGGTAAATTCTTAACAGTTAAAGGTGCTAGAGAGAATAACCTTAAAGGCATTGATGTTCAAATACCTCTTGGTGTATTCACTTGTGTCACTGGAGTGAGCGGTTCTGGAAAAAGCAGCCTAATCAATCAAGTATTATATAAAGGATTATCCACAATCATCAATAAGAAATACATGCATCCTGGAAAGCATGATTATATTGAAGGAATCGAGAATATTGACAAAATCATCAGAATAGATCAGACTCCTATCGGAAGAACCCCACGTTCAAACCCTGCTACATATGTTGGAGTATTCACTCCAATCAGAGAGCTTTTCGCAGACACTCCTGAATCTAAGGCAAGAGGCTACAAACCGGGCAGATTCAGTTTCAATGTAAAAGGAGGAAGATGTGAGTCCTGCTATGGTGATGGAATCATTCAAATAGAAATGCACTTCCTATCTGATGTTTATGTCCCTTGTGAAGTATGTAAGGGTAAAAGATATAATGATGAGACATTGGATATCCGTTATAAGGGCAAAAACATCTATGAAGTATTGGAAATGACTGTAGAGGAAGCTTTGGAATTCTTTGAAAATGTTCCAAGAATAGCTAAAAAACTACAGACATTATATGATGTCGGTTTAGGTTACATAAAGCTTGGACAGCCTGCTACAACCCTCTCAGGTGGTGAAGCCCAAAGGGTAAAGCTTGCAAAAGAGCTTTCTAAATCAAGCACTGGACAAACATTGTATATATTGGATGAACCTACTACAGGTCTTCATTTTGATGATATTAAGAAATTATTAAATGTTTTAGACAGATTGACTGAAGCAGGTAACTCTGTAGTTGTTATTGAACATAACTTGGATGTTATCAAAACTGCAGATTACATTATAGATTTAGGACCTGAAGGTGGAGATGGCGGTGGAGAAGTAATCGCTACCGGAACACCTGAAGAAGTTGCTGAATCAGGAACTTATACCGGTGATTTCTTAAAAGAAGTCTTAAGTGAAAATATGACTGCTCATGCAAAAGAGTTAGTTGAAGAAAATGCAAGTAAATAATGATTTTCATTATTTACTTTTTTTTATCTATTCTAATCTATTTTTTTCTATTATATCTATTTTTTAAAAAATTCATTATTTGTCAAAAAAGAATTAATTTTATTTTTTAAGCAATTCTAACCTTCTTTTAGCAATTTCTCTAACATATTTATCCGAATCATTATTTGAAATGCTTTCTAAAACACTGGAATTGACTATTTTTTTACAAGCAGCTTCACGTATTTTAGCATCATCATCATTTTGAGCCAAATCAACAAGAATTTCCTGATTTTTTATCTTTGCAATGGCTTCAATACGCACATCATTGAATTGGCCATTAAGAGAAATATCCTCTAAAATCTTTTTATCCTTAATCTTTTTGATTGTATTTAATCTGATGTTTGAATTACTGTTTGTTTTAGCAATCTCTGATAGGACATTTACTGATTTAATCTTAGATATGGCATCCAATTGAGTACTTAAGTAATTGGATTCATTGCTGACTTTAACTAAAATCTCTTCACTTTCTATATTTTTAATTGCTAATCTGGAGATTTCCTCATGTTTTGATCTATTTGCTACATTTTTCAGATTATCTTCAAATTCTTCCAAACCAAGTTCATCAATGTAATTTTGCTTATCTCCAATTACCTTATTTAAAGCATTTTTAGCTACAATTAAATCATCATCTTCTATACTAATTTCAATTAAATCACTCATTAAATCAATATTCTTAATTGCTTCACTTCTAACGAAACTATCATCTTCATGGAGGTATATTTCTTTAAGAATATTTTGATTTTTGATTGATTTTAATGCTTCAATCCTAACAAACTTGTCACTGTCATTCAATGCAATTTCCTTTAAGGTCTCTTCATCTTCGATTTGTTCTGTTGCCTTGATTCTTGAAGATGAATCATTAGAATTTAATGCTATATCAATTAGATCTTCTTTGTTTTCTAATTTTTCTATAGCAGCTGAACGAACATGCTCATTTTCTTCGTTAAATGCAATTTCCTTAATTTTCTCTTTATTGCTTTCATCGTCAATATCCAATTTATTCAATGCTTCGACTCTGATGAACTTATCATATTCGTTATTTAATGCAATCTTTGATAGGATTTCCTGATTTTGGAAATTTTCCTTATTGATTATGATGTTTATTATCTTTTTATCAGATGAATTTTTTAGTATTTCAGCCAATATCTGATTGTTTTCTATTTTTTCAATTGCATTAAGCCTTACCTTTTGATCTTCAGCATTTATACAAATATCCATTAAAACTAGTTCATCTTTTATTTCACGAACTGCAGATAGTCTGTTTTTACCTTTTTTATCATATTTGGCTATTTCTGCTAGAACATTATCTACCTTTCCCATTTTATCAAAGGCTATTTGCCTAACATCAGTGTATTTTGCATTATATGCCAATTCTTCCAATATATTTGGATCTGTAATCCTTGATGTTGCTATGGTTCTTACATACCTGTCCTTATTGTCCATAGCCAAATCTTCCAAGAGGTCCTGTGACTTGATTTCCATTACTGCTGCAATTCTATTGTTTCTATTGCTGTGTTTTTTTGCAATCTCACCAAAGGTATTGTCCTTTAATATTTCATCCTTTTTCCTTTTATCATTTTTAAGACGTTTTTCTTTAGCTAATTTAATGTCTTCTGGACCAATTTCCTTTATTGAATCAAAATCAATTTTGTCTTTGTCCTTTTTATCTTTCTTTAAAAAATCTAAGAAGCCCATTGTTTCACCTAAAAATTAACATCTATTAATATGGAAATATTATATTTAATTTAATTATTTTTAACTTAATTACTATAATTTAATATTTTTTATTCTTTTTTGAATTTTTTCTCTAAAACAATTATTAATGAAAACGCAATTACAGCAAGTATTATGCAAGGAATCCATGATCCTTGGACAGTTGTAGTGATTTTCATTATAGGTAATCTTAATGTACCTACCATTATACCAATTAAAAATGCCATAGTGGCGGATTCATACTTTTCAAGCAAGTAATTCAATATTTTTGAAAATCCTAAAATTCCTATCAATGCTCCAATACAGAAAACAAGAATCTCTAAAATGTTTCTTGAATTCAATGCATTCAGCATATATTGGTATTGGCCAAGGAGCAAGAGCAGGAATGAACCAGATATTCCAGGTAAGATCATAGCACAAATCGCTATAAGACCAGATATGAATATTACAATTAAGCTATGATTAGCTGCTATAGGATTCAAACCGACGAATATGTATGAAAGAATGATTCCAATAACTGTTATAATGACCAATTTAATATTGAATTCTTCCAATTTGGTGTATAGTATGTAAGCGGAAGCCAATATTAGTCCTAAAAAGAATGAAAATGTATATGCAGTATGTGTATCAAGTAGATAGCTTATCACTTTTGCTAATGTAATAAATGCGATTCCAATACCTAATCCTAATGGAATAAACAACTCAAAATCAATCTCATCTAATAATTTTTCCTTAAACTCAGCAAAATTAGCTTTAAATAATGGCTTTAAAAATCCAAATTTTATCTTGCTTATAGCATATATCAAACGTTCGTATATTCCTGTAATCAAAGCGATTGTTCCTCCGGAAACTCCTGGAACAATATCTGCAGATCCCATGAATAATCCTCTTAGGAAAATAAAAATCATTTCTCTTAAATCGAAGCTCATAAAATTCCTCTAAATTTATCTAATAAATCTTTTTAAATTAATATTATATTTAATTATTTTATAATAAATAACTAACTAATTATTGAATTTATATACAAATGGAGTTATTATTTTAATATCATTAAGTTCAATTTTAGGGTAGAAAAAACAAATATTTTTAACGAAAATTAATCAATTTTTCGAAAATAATTTATTGTTGTCAATTAAGGAAAATACACATAAATTATGCTTATTTTTCGAAAAAAAGGCCAAATTTTACTAAAAGTTTATATATTATAAAAAATAAAAATGTCATTACAAGAATTTTGAAAATAAATTCAGTTTTATACGAACAGTTTATTTCAAAAAGGAGGTGTAAATATATCGAAAAAGATACATTTTACCCTGATTTTAGCATTAATATTATTCATAAGTATTGGTGCAATTTCAGCTAATGAAATAAATGACAATTCAAATGGTATCGTCACATCTGATGGAATTGATTTGGATTCAGATGATGGTACAACTAATATAAATTCTGATTTGACTGATAATGCAGTCAATGAAGGAAATTCAAATGACATATCCAAAGAAGGTAGTGTCACACCTACAGAGGATACAGATAATAAAGATTCAACAGTCAATCCTCCAGTAGTTGATAACAATACAAAAAGCGACACAAGCAAAAGTTCAAGTGTTGCCGCTAATAATACAAACAATTCAACACAACCTTCAAAAGATAAATCAAGCATTTCTATCTCTAAGAAATCTGTTGTTAGAGGTAGTAATTTACATATTTATCTAAAGGACAGTAATGGAAAAGGCATTTCTGGCAAAAGCATTACTGTAAAGATAAATGGAAAAACTTATACAAAAACTACAGATAAAAACGGAGCAGTCGTTTTTAACTTTAGTTCATTATTAGGCAAATACTCATTAAAGGTTAATTTTAATGGGGATGCTGATTATCTATCTAGCACAGGAACATTTACTGTAAATATTTACAGACTTGATCCAAAAATTGTTGTTTCAAGCTCATCTGTTGCTAGATCAAAGAAATTTGTAGGATACTTAAAAAAGAGCAATGGTAATGCGTTTGCCGGTAAAAAGATAATAATTACCTTTAAAGGTAAAAAATATTACAAAACTACTGACAGCAAAGGTAAATTTACCTTAAAGATCAACAATCCTGCAGGCAAATATAAAATGTCAATTAAATTTGCAGGTTCAACAACTTATAATCCAGCAACCAAAA
>NZ_JAZNIB010000022.1:0-4536 GCF_045577275.1 Methanobrevibacter sp. | reverse complement strand
TTTTAATTAGTTTCCAAATGCTCTTTTTAATTTTATATACTATTTTTTAGATAATATTAATTAGATATTATAATTAGATTTATATTACACTTTTTTTAGAGGGATTTTATGCAACGAAGAGGAACCACTAATCTGCCACTGCATGGAGGCCATACACCACGATGGTTATTTGATAGAATGACAAAACTATCTGGAGCTATCTCTGAAGTTGTAATAGATGAATACGGCACCAATGAATTTTTAAATAGAATATCAAATCCCTACTGGTTCCAGGCATTTTCATGTGTCATAGGTTTTGATTGGCATTCCTCAGGTACAACCACCACAACACTCGGTGCATTAAAATCATCAATTGATCCTGAAAAGCACGGAATTTACATCTCTGGTGGAAAAGGAACCGCTTCACGCAAAACTCCTCAAGGAATTGAAAGGGCTGGAGAAATATTCAATCTAAAAAGTTCCAATATTGAAGACATGATTCATTCAAGTAAATTGTCTGCAAAGGTAGATAATTCTTGTCTTCAGGATGGTTATAATCTATATGTTCACAATTTTTTCATCACTGAAAAGGGAGATTGGGCTGTTGTACAGCAAGGCATGAACACAGCAACCAAATATGCAAGACGTTACCATTGGATGGGTGAAAATGTCACCAGTTTCCTGGAAGACCCACACAATGGTATTTCCTGTGATAAGAAAGAGAATTCTGCTCTCAATATGGCTTCAAAGGATAGTGTTGAAGCTCAAAAGATCAGTGTGGATTTAATCAATGATAATCCTGACCATTTAAGGAGCTATTTTAAAAGAAAGGATTCAAACCAGCTTCTTTTAACTGATTTTAGCATTGAAGAGACAAATTCACTCACTTTGCCACAGCATCACCAAGTTCTGGATATGGATTTGTCTGATAAGGAATTTGAAGTTTTAAAGAATGCATGGGAAATTCAGCCTGAGAAATATGAAGACCTTATATTGCTTCAAGGCATTGGTCCTAAAAAGATAAGGGCTTTGGCTTTGATTTCAGACTTGGTATTTGGAGAACCTGCAAGCTGGAAAGACCCTGTAAAGTATTCCTTCAGTCATGGTGGTAAAGATGGATTCCCTTATCCTGTTGATAGGGATGTTTATGATCATTCAATAGCTACTGTAAAGGATGCGCTTTATCAGGCAAAATTAGATAAATATGATAAAATGAAAGCTTTAAAACGTTTGGATGACTTTATTTCTTAGGTGTGAATGGTGGAAAGAAGAATAGGTATTCTTCTTATTTTTTTTTAAAGATTTAATTTTTATTCTTTTGGTTTTCTATTTTCATCATGGATATTTACGGTTTTTCCATGAGCGGTTGGAATCACTTCAAATACAGGATTTTCGAATTCCAAATCGAATTCTTTTCCATCCATAAGCAAATGTTGGAAAATAGCAAGTGCTGCAACTTCAGAATGAGGTTGTGTAGTAACTGAAACATTCCAATCAGCATTCTTATAAACTTTTGTAGGTACTTTTGCTCCACCGACGATGATTAGGATATCATCACCAGTTTCACGGACTTCATCCACGATTTCATGAGCTTGTGAACCATACATAGTCAAATGAACTATCTTTCCTCCATTTTCTCTCCAGTTCATTATGACTTCCATATAAGAGTTGTTGTATTCTATTTCAAAGTCTCCTCCCCATCTGTCTGCAATGTCCCTAACACTTTTCATCATACTATGGTCTTCTTCTCCTGCCAACCATACTTTGCTAGCACCAAATGCTCTTGCAGTTAAACATACGTGGGTGGTAATACGTGTATCTCTTCCAATTCTGTGGTCTAATCTTAAAACATTAATATTCATTTTTTCACTCTTTCTAAATGATAAATTTATAATTCTAATAATTTTTATTCTTAAATTTAAAGTAATGATAATTTTTTTGTTTCAAATGATTTTTTAAATTAAAGCATGAAAACTTACTGAAATCACCATCAACATTCCAATCAATGAGAAAAGTCTGCCTAATTCATTGGAAGTTCCAAGGACATCTCCATTTGCAATCTTAAGATGTTTCTTTGCAATCAATGCAGTTAAAGCACCACCAAATGCTCCTCCGATAATTCCGATGATTCCAATGTGGAATGCTGTAGTTATGCTAAGTGCTGCTGCAATAATCCAACAGATGATGAGTCCAGTTAGATAATTGGTTAAATTCATGTTTTCAATAAAGAATTTTCCAATTCCTTCAGTTGATGGGCTTGAGCAGATGCAACATGTTGTCAATCCTATTTTTGCAGAAATTTCTGCTACGATGATGAGCAGTATCAAATTGATGTTGACAGCATTGGCATAATTGATCAATGAGCAAAATGCTGCAATTGTAATTGTACCTACAATGAATCCTGTGGATATTCCTCCCACTCCAGTCATAGGGTCTTTCATGATGCTTAATTTTTTCTGAGGGTCACCATGAACCATCACTCCATCACCGAAGTCCATAAGTCCATCAAAATGATTGAATCCATTAATCAACAATAGGAACCCATAGACTATTGTAGCTATAAGAAGTGCATCAAAATGGAAAAGTGCTGTAAAGATGTATGCAATTATAGCGGCCATCAATCCTATAATCCCATTTATAATAGGCCAAATCCAAGTTACTCTTGCCAATTCCTCAATAGTTGTATAAACATTTAAAGGAAGGATTGTTGAAAATGTAATTAATCCTCCTATTGAACGTAAAGTGGAAGGCTTTTGCTTTTCAAAATAATCGTCATTGTTTTCTTCTTTCATTTCAACACTTCTTTAGGTTTTTATTTTTTATTTTTTCTATCTTGGGTTCATCATTGTTTTATTGATTAAATTATTATTATAAATATCATTAACTTTTATTCAAGTATTTTTGTCATGCATCCACCTATTAAACCTGCAAATGCATTGGATAATATTGGTCCCAATCCATATAATATTCCTGGCTTATTTTCACTGTATCTTCTGAAGTTCAACACTCCTTTAGTGCCAGCAATTTGATTAGCTATTGTTGCTCCAATAAGTGCATCAGGATAGAAATGAACTAATTTATCGTTTAGATTTATCTCACGAACTCTTCCCTTTTTGAAGTCTTCTTCCATTCTGATTGCTCCAATTATTAGAGCATTTATATTTCTATCGCTTATTGATTCAAGAAGTTGCTTTTCCAATTTTTCCTTCAATTCATCTGTTGGTTCCATATTCTCTAAAAGGCTCATTCCAACTTCAATCATTTCTCCAATCTGAATTCCTTCACTAACCAAATAGTCAAGTATTCCAGTATTCAAATTGACCTTTTCCAATGCATCTTCACAGCTGATGATGACTGCATCTTCAATTCTTTCTATGAATTCATCTAAATCGATTTCATCATCTTCATATTCCATATTTGTTATGTCCAAACCGATTTCCATAATATAATCTTGGTCCAATGTCTCTTCTGGAAGGTTGGATCCAATGACAAGGAAATCCTCATTATTTGAAATATTGTTTATGTGGGCAGGCAAGTGCAATGATTCAAAGAATTTTGCCTTTTGTTTTGTTGCAATCTTATAAAGTTGAATAAGCAATTTTGGACTGAATGCATGGTCCAATAATATGATTTGGCCAAGATTGAGTTTTGCATTAGAAAATCCTTTCCAGCTATTGACCACTTTCAGCTCTTTATAGAAATCCTGAACTTCAAGGTCATTGGCGATAACGGTAATGACAGTTATATCATCATAATTGTTGATTATATAATCTATCTTATCAAAGCTTTGGCAGATATAACCTCCCTCAATAGCTTTTTCTTCCTTGTATTCTTCAGTGATTTCCATTAGTTCTACATCAGTCAATGCATCATCCTCATTTTCCCTATTGAAACTGATGTAGTCATCTGACAATACCATAATGTTTTCTATAATGTCAATACCGTCACTCACTTCCAAATCACTGAAAGTTAAAAAATAATCTGGATTATTAATGTATAAAGCATCTTCATTTTTTATCAATTCACCGTTTGCCAACTTGCTTTTGATGCTTTTTATTTCCTTGATATTTTTATTTTTCTTAGCCAATTAGATTCCTCTTTTAAATCGCTATTCCATTATAATTTGAAATTATTTTAATTTAATTTGTAATTTTTTAAAAATTATTTAATAAGTATATTTTTATAACAAATATTATTTAATTGTAATTATAAATATTATTTTAGAGATTATTAAAAAAATTAAATTGTTCTGATAAACTTAAGGAAGTAATTTTATGGTTTACATTATTGATTCCCAGACAGCAGGAATTTCTGGGAATATGATTATAGGAGCTCTTGTGGATTTGGGAGCTGACGGGGAAAAAGTCAAAAACCTTATGGAAGATGTAGCATTTGATTTTGGTGAAGTGGAAGTATCATTTAGCAAAGTCAACAAGGCAGGTATTGATGCCACCTTCTGTAATGTAAAGACAATCAATGAAGAACACGAAAATAATCATCATATTCATTATTCAGATTTTATGGAAAAGATTGACCTATTGAAATTTTCAGATATTG
>NZ_JAZNIB010000021.1:0-2191 GCF_045577275.1 Methanobrevibacter sp. | reverse complement strand
TACTAATTATTTTTTAATATTAAAGCAATATTGAATTTATAATCTATTTATATTGTAAAACAAACTTTTATATAGTGTTATTTCCAAATTAAATAATACAATGCATATTATTTTAGAATAAGTGCTTTATAAACTATTTAATAAATGGAAATGTCTATAGTTTTTAGGTGTTGACATGGAGTAGAGTGTAATTGGATTGTTTGTTTAGGATTTTTTATTTTTTCACTTGGACATTTCAGGAGGATAGTATGTTAAAAAATAAAAAATTCCATCTCCCATTTAGATATGATGTTGAAGACCAGATATTTATTATTTGCATGTCTGAAATTGAGGAATTTCCAAATTACATTACTAAAATTTCAGACATTGAAAATAAATATGACAGCAGGGTCATTTCGCCTTCATTTGAGAATTTGAATTTAGATTCTGTAAGACAAAAATCTAATGGGGATTTAATAAATATAGAACATCACTCCTCCATCAATGATGATTTGATGATGCGTGATTATGGCTACTGTGTAAGTTTACACAAGGCTTCTAAAAAACAGGTATTGCCATTTATTTTCTATACTGGTAAATTGCCAGTCGAAAGGGTTCATTATTTAAATGATTTGATGTTTTTTAGTCCTATGTGGTTCATTACGCAGGAGATTAATGGCAATGCTTTACTTAATAACTTGAAATATAAGGTATCTAATCAAAAAAAGTGGGATGCTTACGATATTTTAGATTTCATTTGGATTCCCACATTTTATAATGATTTGCCTATGGAGGATCTTTTATTAGAACTTTTAGAATTATTTGGCCATATTATTATTGAAGATTCATTATTGGATACTGCACGAAGATGTTTGGAATTATGGATAGGAAATAAAATTAGGAAATCAAAAAATGCAAATTTTATAAAGGAAGTGTTAAGAATGTCTGAATTGGTTCAAAGACCTTTTGAGGAAGTGTTGGAAGAGGCTATAATAGCCAATTGTTTGGAACAGTTTGAAGAGGCTACATTGGAAAGAGGGAGAGAAGAAGGAAGGGAAGAAGGAAGAGAAGAAGCTAAAGAAAGGGAAGGATTATTAATTTCTAAACTTTTAGAGGTTTATGGTCCTGAAGAACTTTCTAAGGATTTGAATATTCCTCTAGAGAGGATTTTAGAGATTAAGAATTCCAAATAATTTCTTTCTTTTTTCAATTTTTCTTCTTTTTCGTTTTATTTTTCAGATAAATATATTAAAACTTTTTTATATAATAAAAACTATGATAACATTTATAACTGGGAACGAACATAAAGTAATAGAAGCAGAGAATATTTTCAAACTTTTTGGTGTTGAACTAGAGCATATTGATTTAGGCTACATGGAACCTCAAGGAACTCTTGAGGATGTGGCAAAATTCGGTGCTGAATATGCTTGCCAAGAGTTAAATCGCTCTGTGATTGTTGAAGATGCTGGTTTATTCATAAGAGCTTTAAACGGTTTTCCAGGAACCTATTCAAAATTTGTACAGAATTCACTTGGAAACCAAAATATATTGAAGCTTATGGATGGAGTTGACGATAGATACGCTGAATTCAGGTCAGTTATTGGCTATTGCACACCCAATTCTGAGCCCAAGGTCTTTTTAGGGCGTGTCAAAGGTCAAATCGCTTTTGAAGAAAGAGGCAATCTTGGATTTGCATTCGATCCAATATTTTTAGTAGAGGAAGAAGGCAAAACCTTTGGAGAGCTTACTACTGAAGAGAAAAACCGGTTTTCCCATAGAAGAAATTCTTTAGAAAAATTTATCAATTGGTATACAAATCAAGATGATAAATAATAAACTTTTTAATATTTTTTAATTAGCGAAAGATATTATAGACAGTTTTATCGAGGATTTGGTCTCTTTTATAGATAATGGATTGGTTTATTTTAAAATTGGAATCGTTTATCCTTTGATTTAAAAAATAAAACAATATTTTTATTTAAATGAATCGCTTAAACTTCTAATTTAAATAAGTAGTCTTTTTATTAAAATGATATTGGGATTTAAATCAGGTAAAATCGTTTATTCTATTTTAGTTTGATTGATTGTTTTGAAACTTATTGTTTTAAATTTTGATTAATATCAGTTATTTTTTAAAGGTTTTTTCATTTTGAATTTAAAATGGTTTTTTAGGTGATAAACAATCGTTTATGATTATTTTAAATCTTTTAAT
>NZ_JAZNIB010000020.1:0-10025 GCF_045577275.1 Methanobrevibacter sp. | reverse complement strand
AGTCCTTTTAGAGGAGCTTTCAAATGGATTTTTAGAGCTCTTATTGCTGAAATCATCAAAAGGCCCTTTGAAATCATCACTGGAAGATCCGTCAGCCTTATGTCTAGGAATATATTCCTGTCCGCATTCAGGACAATACTTTGCTTCGTCCTTAAGTTCTCTACCACAATTTGCACAATATTTTGTCATTTTAACCCCTTTACAAAAACATTCAACAAAATATAAGACTTAATAATAAAAATAGTTTTTAAAAAATATAAGAAAATAAAAATAAAAAGTAAAAAAAAGAGAATAAGTTAAATTAATTATTCTCCTTTAATTTCCTCGTCTACTTCAATACCCATTTTAGCAGCCATTCTAGCAAGAATGATAGTTACAACAACAGCGAGAATGGTTACAATAATTGCATAAATGAATAATCCGCCAAGTGCGTCTCCAGTACCAACTAAAGTTTCAATTAATTTTTGGATTGCGTCATTCCATGCTAAACCTGCAACTAAACCGAATGCAGTGGTTACTAAAGTAATAATGGTTTTCATTACTGTTTTTGCGACCATAATATATCTCCTTAAATATTTTTTAAAATTAACTAAAATTAGTAATTAACTACATTTTATACAAAATGAATTCACTCATAAAAATTTAGTCAATAATTTACTAATTAATAGTTATTTTTTATTATGTATTTTATCATATATAAAGTTATTACTAAAATAAACTTTAATTTATACTATAAAATAACTTTAAGTAAATATTAAGTAAAGATTTTCAAAATAAGTGAAAATTATAAACTCAATAGAAAAAATAGAAACATTAACTTGGATAAATTATAAAAAATTGATAAAAATTATGCTAAAAAATAATGTCAACCATATCATTTCTTAGAAAATTCTCATCAAAACTGACTATAGAATCTAACGAAAACAATTTTGCAGTAGTTATAATTGAGCAGTCAGTGAATCCCAATTTATGCTTTGCCTTTAAATCCTTATCTCTTCTTCGATTAAGACGCTTATATGTGCTAAGCACTGAATCATTGAAATCTGGAATTTCATATTCATTGATCCAAATGAAATTGTCTTTCATCATATTATAGGTATTTTTAGCTACTTCAACACTATCCTTTTGACCTAATATGTTCATTACTTCCGATACAATCTGATTGGAAACATAACATTCATTTGAAACAGTTAAATTCTCTTTAATTTCCAATTTAACTGCCCTCTCATGCAACTCATCATTCGGTAGAATGGCAGCCACAATGAAATTAGTATCCAATAATAATTTGCTCATTCATATAACTCCTTTTCCAATTGAACTGCATTTGTTTTAGTCTTTACAGTTCCTGCTCCCATCATGTCCCTAAAGGATAATTTTTTCCTGAAAGAAACTACAATCTCTCCACGGTCATTCTCTTCCCATTCAACTATATCATCCGGCTGAACATCATACTTTTTTCTATATACCGCAGGAATTGTAGTTTGATTCTTTTTATAGACTTTAGTTTCAATAACCATAAAAATCACCATACTTTTTAATTATTGCTATGTAATTTTATATTTACTATACTTTATAAAAGTTACTATGATGATTTTAATTCACTATTCAAAAATAATTTATTTTACAATGAATTATTAGATTTTAGACATTATAAAAATTTTTAAAGTGCAAAATTGTGAATAAACACAAATGTGTAAAAAAAAAGAGTTAATCCACTCATTTAAATTAACTAAAAAAAAGAAAGATGAAAACTAAAAAAAATAAAACATTAGTCACTAAGACTAATGCTTTCACTTTCAGACTGGTTTCCAGACAAGTATTTTACTTTTGCTCTGGTAAACATCTTTTTAAACCAGTCATATAATACTACTAAAAGTACTGCATTGGTTACACCGTGGGTCAAGTCGTAGGAAACACCGTTAAGGTATAATGCAATGATTGGAGTGATCTCCAATGCTGTTCCAGAATAGAATATTGCGGAAATGTCTGTAATCCAACCATATAAGAATCCCCATAGGAGACCAAAGACTATTCTGAACCCTACATTATCAAATCTTGAAGCGAGGAATCCTGCACTTGCTCCCATAAGTCCCCAAGCAAGCATCTGGAACAGGACCCAATATCCCATTCCCATGAATAAACCAGAGACAAAGGCAGTTAATGCACCTACGATAAATCCTTCTTCCTTGCCGAATACGACACCCACCATAATTATAATAAATGAAGCCATGTTTACAGCAGGAATTGACATCAGAATAATACGCCCAACAGTTGCAATAGCTGTGAGCACCGCAATTAAAACAATTGATTCAACCGGCGGCTTCTTCTGTTCATACATCTTAAATATAGCATAAAACAATCCCACAAGGAACAATATAAGGAAAATAACCATTGTAATTGTAAATATTTGGCTATTTATTACACCATTTGCACTTGTGGTCATATTTGTTAACATTTGATCCATTGCACTCATTATAACACACTCAATAAATTAAATCTAATCACATAATTTTATTCAAATTTAATTATTTAACCTCATATTAATTATTAGATATTATTATAATTATTAGAATATTAGAATTTTTATAATCATTAATAATATTAAATTACTCCAAATCCCATTTGGACTTCAAATCATCCAATGTAACTATTTCAGGAACATAATCCTTTACCATCCTGTTGACGAAGGTTGTATAGAAATTATTCTCTGCAAAGATTACCTTAGGATCATCATCTATCTGAATATCCCTATCAAAGAGCATCAGACATCGCTTGCAGTTATTGGCTACGAAATCCAAGTCATGGCTTGTCATGAGTATTGTAAGTCCATTGTCACGAAGGGAATTCAAAATCTCGGCAAGTGCCTTGCTTGATATTGGATCAAGTCCCTTTGTAGGCTCATCCAATATTAAAACATCTGCATTTTGAAGCAATGCCTTGACAATGACTATCTTTTGCTGCTCTCCACCACTGCAGTCATAAGGATGCTTGTCAATCAGGTCAGATATATCAAAGAACTCAATCAACTCCTTGAATTTAAAGTCAATGCTATCAAATTTCAAACTGTTAAGCACATCGGATTCAATGAATTCCTCATTGCTTAACTTCAATAGCTTTTCATAGCTTTCCTTGCTGAAATCAACATCATTTCCATTAAGAAGATTTGATTCAATGATTGATTCCAGAAACTCTTCCCTTACATTGTCTTTGGAAAAGTGAATCATAGGATTCTGATGAACATAAGCCAATCTGACACCTTTCCTATACTTTACCTTACCTTTTATTGGCTTCAATATTCCAACCAGCAATTGGAGGAATGTTGACTTTCCAACACCATTTCCACCAATCAGGCTTACAAAGTCACCGTCATTCAAGTCAAAGTCAACATTTTTCAATATCAGGTTCTCCTTTTCATATGCAAAGTAGATTCCATTCATTCTTATCAATGCATCCTTGTTGCGATTGAATGAAATCTTATCCAAAATACCTGATTTTTCTTCAGAATGGTATTTTTTACTATTGTGATGTAGATTAGTCGAACTTGAATTATCAGAATTATTAACATCATCACTTATTTTGATTAAATCATCACGGATTGTATTAAGACATCGTCTTCCTTCACGAATGCTTAAAGGAGTATTCAATTTAATTAAACTTGGATACTTGACGGAAAGTGAGTTGTATATTTTGGTTACAACTGGAAGGTAATTTTCAAATATCTCATCATCAATCACTTCACTGCAGATATTATGTGCATTGTCAACAAACTCGATTTTACCTCCCTTAAGGAACACCGCCTTATCGATAAATGGAAATATGCTGTCTGCCTTATGCTCACTCATTATGACAGTTATGGAAAATTCCTCATTCAACCTTCTGACAATTGAAAGGAATTCATATGAAGCGATAGGGTCAAGCTGAGACATAGGCTCATCAAGAAGAAGCACTTCTGGCCTTAGGACAAGAAGGGAACAAAGGTTCACCAATTGCTTCTGTCCACCGGAGAGTTCATTCACATTCTTATGAAGTATGTCATTGATGCCGAAGAATGCAACTATCTCACTTATCCTGTTTCTGATTTCTTCAGTAGGAAGACCTATGTTTTCAAGTGGAAATGCAATCTCCTGAATTACAGTGTCTGTCACTATCTGACTGTCTGGATTCTGGAATAGGTATCCTATATCGCATGCAGAGGAAAGGTCATCAAGGTCTTGGATTCTTGTACCGTTGAACTTTATTTCACCAGTTCTCTTTCCTGCAGGCATCAATTCCTTCTTCAGATTTGTGAGCAAAGTTGTCTTACCGCAACCAGACGGTCCGCACAGCAAGACAAAATCACCATAATCGATTTCAAGATTGATCTTATCCAATGATTTTATTTGTGATTCGCTTCCATCTGAATTGAGGTATGAAAAACTGAAATCCTTAAATTCAATCAATGCCATAATAATCTCTCCTGATGATACGCATCATCCCTAATTTCTCCATAAGATACGCTCCTTGATTTCCAAGTAGATTAAAGGTAATAAAAATACTATAAATGCCAAATAATAAATATTGAATGGCAGATTGCTAAATGAAAAGTTAATGGATGGATATATATTGATCATTCCAATTCCTTTCAATAATCCCACTATTATAATAGCTACTGTAATGAAAATAACTGCTAAGAATGCTAAATCAGCATTTCCAAATTTGTATGATAGATAACTGGTTCTTTCTGTTGCATTATATCCTCTTGCCTTCATTGATTTGGCTGTAAACATGGATTCCTCCAAGGACCATGAGACTGTTATTCCCATGATTTTACCAAGTGTCTTTGCCTCTTTTATGATTGCAGCTATTCTTTTGTTTGATTTGAGCTTGTTTACAAATTTTGAATCGTAGTCTGTGTTTATATTTGAATTGAATTCATCGACATTCAATTTATTTGAATCATCCAAGATATCTTCACCATCATCTTCATCCAATTCAATTCCATTGCTCTTTAAGTTGTTTAGCTTCTGCACTTCAATAGCTCTTGAATTGATGAGTGGAATGAATCTTAAAGCCATGACGATTATCATGGAAATAATCGGCAGTTTTTTAGAAAAGATGTAAAGCATTTCCTGATAGCTCACAGACCTGTTGTAGGATGAAAACACCAAAATGACAATGAGCAATGCTAAAGACATCAATATACCATATGCTATAGCCTCATAAGTTATGAAAAAGTTTGACCAAAGGTATATCTTATGGGCTCCTGTCCTATTAAGCAATGGATTCAGAATCATTATGAGAATGCTTAATGGAATGAAAAGCTTCATGATGTTCTTTAGTTCAGAGCTTACTCCCTGAAGGTAAATCAAAATCAGTATGAGAACTAGGAATGTGACTACAAAATAAGGATCGCTGAAAATGAATGCAAAGAGAACCATTATAAAGTAATAAAGCAAATAAACTGCCGGATGAATTGATGTAAGTTCCATAATAGCTCTCCTTATCTCATTTCAATTAAATATTATAAATCTCAATTTTAATTTTATTTTTTAGTTTATAATTAATTAATTATTTAATTTGTAATCTATATAAAGTTTTCTTTATAAATAATAAAATAAATTTGATTTATAGATTGATAAATAAGTAGAATAATAAAAAAACAAATAAAAATAGAGAAAAAGAAAAATAGAATAATAAGATATACTTTAGGAATAAATAAAAAGAAATTAATCCTATTCTATAATCTAGCAAATTTGAATAGGAAATAAAAACTTTTAGACATTAATCCTAAAGCATCTCCTCAACACAATTTATACTTATAAAATATATTTTATAAAATATAAATTATAATTGATTATAACTATTTTGTAAAAGGTTGTTAATAAAAGTTATTATTTTTTAAAAAAAGGAATTTTGTTAATACGATTAAAATAAGTAAAAAAGTAAGAATATGTAAAAAAAGTAAAAAATATAAAAAAATAAATCCAGTTTTAAAAAAAAAAAACTGGAAAAGATAAATTATTTTAAATTCCTCTTGGAACGTTTTATAAGTTCTGATGCACATGCAAATATTAAGAGCAGTATTATGCAAAGAACAGTTGCATCCATTCCACCTAAAGCCAATGAACGAGCTGCAGCTGCAGGATCATCATCAACATTCAAGTTATATGCAGTGGCTGATTGAGTCACTGAAGCAGATGAAGAAGTACCAACAGTATTACCATCAACAACAGTTGTATTTGAATTGACACTTGTTCCATTCACATTGGAATACTCACCAGAATTGGTGTTTCCATCGCCATTTCCATCAGATGTGCTATTGGAGTTTGCGTCACCATTTGCAGTACCTCCATTGTGGGAACCGTTACCGGAGTTTGATCCTCCAGAACCGTCTCCTTTTCCACCACTGGAACCTCCCTTGTCAGGGTCAACAACCCTATTATCAACAAAGGTATTGTTTTCTCCACCAATGTCATCAAACAATTGATTTTCAGGAGCGATAACATCTGGGTGACTTGTAGGTTCATAATTCAATAAATCCAATAGATTATAATCCTCACCATCTTTTGAGACAATCATAGGGGAATAAGGGTCACCATATTTAATGTCATCTTTAGTGAATACAATTTTGGAATTTGGATGTTTCAATTTCCATATCCTATTGATTTCCTTGACGATTCTATTAATCAATGGCTTCAATGAAGGAACCTCATTATTTTCCATACGATTGTTATTGGAATGGTATAATGAAACAGCTCTGACAACCAAAGCCTTATCACCATAAGTGATGTGGTTATCATATATCTTGCTGTAATCAGCATCATATCCTTCAATAAGGTAATTCACTCTGGAATTGCAGCTAACATTGTTCTTGTAGAACTTGGTATAATCAGCACCTTCCAATATTGCACCATATGATACATTGGTTGATTCGCAAATGATCTTGTTTCTTGCCATTGTAGTGTTGATGGAATTGTAACCTGCAATAATACCTGCTGCATAGTAGGTTCCGTTTACACGTACCTTATTGTCAGTGAAGCTATTGTTTGCAGATACTTGATCCCTATGACCTGTTTCTGCACCTAAAACACCTAACCCGTAAAGGTAAGGGTCCTTTGCAGTTACATTTACATTATTATGATGAACCTTATTGTTGTTGCTTTCATAATAAAGGTCAATGCCCACAATGGAATTGGTTGATTCCTCAATTGCAGTGTAGTACTTGGTTACACCAGATGTAGCATTTATCTTGTTGTATCCAATATCGTTTGAAGATGAATAGAATAAAATTATACCGTAAGTCTTGTAGACTTCAGGAATATCCATGCCTGCCGCTTCATAGTCATCCACACTTATTGAACTGTCCACTTTTATTGAAGAGTCGTATAGATGAGGCTTGCTTGTACCGTTAACCAATATGTTGTTATTTCTTATAGTGTTGTTTCTGGAATCGTAAAGCATAACCGCAAATGCCAAACCTTCCGCCTTAACCTTAACACTATTGTTCAATATCTTATTGTTGCTTGATTCTGAAACATATATTCCGTATCCATTATCAAAACTGTTCAATTGAATATTGTTATTGGTTATGCTGCACTTCTTGACATTGTCAAGCAAAATTGCAAACCTATGGTTATCTTGCTTGTTTCCTGGATTTCTGTTGATTATGGTGAGTCCATCAATGAATACATTATCGGATTCGACCTTGATGACTGAATCATATAATCTTGCATTATCTGACTTTAGACTTACAGGAGCGTTTAAGATAATCCTTTTATCCTTGAAATCCCCTTTGAATATCAAATCATAATCAGCATAATCCGCCTTCAGATAACCGTCACTATCAAAGCAGTCATAGAAATTATCCTCTGTTACAATGAACTGATGTCTTATTACGCTAACATTAGCTGAAATCTTGCATGGATTGAATGTGTCATTTCCTGCATAGCTTATATTCATTGCATAATTGCCGACATTTGCATTAAAACGCAAGCTTGCTTTACCGTTTTCATCAGTGATCTTGACATAATCCTTGTCGAAGATATGGAAAATTACTTTTCCGCCACTGATTGGATTTCCATCCTTATCCTTTAGGTAAACATCATAGAAAGTTCCTTTGTATACTGAAACATCTCCAGCAACAATGATTGTGTCAATCTTATCATCACTGTATGTTCCATTGTCATCAGTACCGTTATCATCGGTGCCGTTTGCATCAGGGTCTGTGCCGTTAGTTCCATTGTCAGTGTCATTTCTTTCAATCTCAGAAGGGTCAGTCATGTTTACAATCAAACCGTTAATTGTATTGTTATAGATTGCACAATGACTTGGAGTGATCGGATTTCTATTGGTATATTTCAATACTGCAATAGCATCTTCATCCCCTGAAATATCGATATTATTGTCACAAACCAATGCATAACTGACGTTACCTCTTAGCACAATGGCACTCTTATCGTTAGTAAAGTTATTGTATCTTATGGTTATGTTTTCTGCAAGCTTGGAAGTGAAGATTACCACTCCTGATGAATTGACGCCAACAAGGGTATTATTTTCAACAATCAGATTGGATTTTGTTGAATTTATGCAGTTTGCAGATTCAGTGTAGATTGTATTGTTTGCAATCACAAGATTTGTTCCTGTGTTCTTGATTGAATCTGAACCGACAGACCTTAATGTATTGTTGGCAATTATGTTGTTTTTACCACTATTTTCAATAGCTACAACATTTCCATCCTTATTCCAGTCATGGACATCAGTATAAGCTGTTGATACATTGTTATTTGCAATTGTTACATTGTCTCCACCAACGCTTATTGCTGAAGGGCCTCCAACATTTGATATTGTGTTGTTGTATATCAAAGCGTTTGAAGCGTCAACCATTATTGCATGATAGACATCTTCCAATGTATTGTTTGCAATTACCGCACCAGGACCGCTTGCTGTTTGCATAAGATAAATTGCATAGCAATAGGAGTTGTAGGTACCGTTTCTACTTTTAAGGTAATTGTTTGCTATAATGTTTCCAGTACATACCTCATCATCAATAGGCATGAAATCCCCATTTCCATAAGCGGACTGATAAACCATATTTGCCATTTCAGACTCAATATAGTTGCCTCTTATTTCATTGTAAGATGAAGCTGTCATTGGAATTGTAGAGCTTAAACCAGATATGAGTGTGTTGTTGATAATCCTGTTATGGCTTGCATTGCTCATCATGATTGCAAAACACTTATGAACGCTCACATTGATCAGTGAGTTTTCAATTGTGTTGTTTTCTGAATTTATAATGCTTATTCCAGATAGATAATAATTTGAACGGCTTGCCTTTTCCTTAGTATTGACTATGCGAACATTAGTTATTACAGTGCCGGAACTGCCTTCAATGAGGCGTATCAAACAGTTTGACAATTGGTCTCCATCATCAGAGAATATGTTCAAACGCACATTAATGGAAAATACCTTATCAGACATGCTTTTGAGCCTTATGGTATCTCCATCCTTGAGAGCACCTGGCTTTATCAAACCGCCATTTGTTGCATCAAAGTATTTTGAATAGTTTGAACTGTCAATTGTGATAGGTTCAGTATTGGAGACTATAATCTCATCTGAATCTGACACTGATGAACTGCTAAGCTTATTAGAGTCCTTTAAGTCATCTAAAGTAATTTCATCATCCAAATCCTGATTTTCATCAACCAAATCAATGGTCTCTTCATCTGAACTCAAATTTGAATTTAAGATATTTGAAGAATCATCAGATATGGAATCATCAAAATTGCTAGCCAAATTATTATAAGAATCCGAAATGCCTATGGAATCATCAATTACACTATCTGATGTGTTAGTGACATCCTGAACTATATCATCTGCACTAACTACACTCAAAGATAAGAATAATATCACTATTAAAGCAAGAATAGAGGGCAATTTCATTTTATTCGTCATTTCACCTCCATTCAAATTCTTATGAGTTATTTTTTATTGTACTTATTATATAAAACTATCCAAATTGGTTGAAAAAAAGTAAAATATAGTTAATT